>NZ_JAOYTM010000015.1:0-229568 GCF_025847435.2 Pseudomonas sp. BT-42-2 | reverse complement strand
TTTATTTCGAAGTATTTTGCGAGAAACTCGTTCAACTTCAAACACTTGACTCGCTTGCGATCTCTCGTAGCGGGAGGCGAATTCTACAGCGTTACAAGCTGCTGTCAACTACCTTTTTTACCGCCGTGAATCTCAAACGCTTGTTGCATCTCGCTGCGTGCATCGCTGCGAGGAGGCGAATAATACGCGGTTTGAAATCAGAGTCAACACCTTGATCTAAAAAACTTTCTGACTGTTATTCGGGTTGTGAGCAACTAAATAGAAGCGCAATGGATCTGTAGAGAACCACCCAGCGGAGCACAGCGGCCATGAGCGATGCGCAGAGCGACAAAACCCCAGGCCTGTCAGCGGATGAAGAGCAGGAAATCAGCCACAACCAACCGCCCCGAGCAGCGGTCCTGCACGAGATCATTCGTGCCCAGGGCGACCAGGAGCTTGAGCGCACGCTCGCCGCGCTATGGTGGTCAGCCTTGGCCGCAGGCCTGAGCATGGGCCTATCGCTCATGGCCATGGGCTTGTTCTATGCCCGCCTACCCGAAGGCGATAGCGCCCAGGTGATTGCCAGCATCGGCTACAGCGCGGGGTTCATGGCCGTGATTCTGGCTCGCCAACAACTGTTTACCGAAAACACCCTGACTGCCGTGCTGCCGTTGATGACCACTCCCACCCTGGCCAATCTGGGTCGGCTGCTGCGACTCTGGAGCGTGGTTCTCTTGGGCAATCTGGCCGGGACTATATTAGTAGCGTGGGTGATGCTCGAATTGCCGATCTTCGACAGCAAGGCCGATGTGGCGTTTCTGGAAGTGGGCCGCAAGGTGATGAAGAACGACATCAGCCAGATGTTCGCCAAGGGCATCGTCTCCGGATGGATGATCGCCACCATGGTCTGGATGATCCCCGCCATGGAGAACGCCAAGATCTGGATCATCCTGATGATTACCTACTTGATGGCATTGGGCGATTTCACCCATATCGTCGTAGGCTCCGTGGAAGTGTCCTACCTGGTATGGGCCGGAGATGAAACCTGGCAGGCCTTCTGGCTGGAGTTCGCCTTACCCACCCTGGTCGGCAACATTATCGGCGGCAGCTTTATCTTCGCCCTCATAAGCCACGCCCAAGTCCGCAGCGACAGCGGCAAGCCTCCTTCGCAGCTACTTAAAGAAGGCAATAAGCCCACAAGCCGCCGCCAGGAGCCCAAGCTCTGATCTTCAGCGTGAAGCCACCGAGCGCTGCGCCGCCCTGCCCTGCTGGCGTATCGGACGTGGCTGCCACCAGTTCTGCCCGGCATGCGGTGAGTCGAGGCTGATGCGCTCGCCCATCTGCGGCGTACTCAGTTTCACCTGCGCCTGCGCGGCCAACGCCAGAATGCGCTCGAACGGTTCCTGCCAACCATGGATGGAGAGATCAAAGGTGCCGTTGTGGATCGGCAACAACCACTGCCCGCGCAAATCCAGGTGTGCCTGCAAGCTCTGCTCTGGCTGCATATGAACATTCGGCCAGGCCAGGTTATAGGCACCGGTCTCGATCAGGGTCAGGTTGAACGGCCCATAGCGTTCGCCGATCTGCCGAAAGCCGTCGAAGTAGCCGGTATCACCACTGAAGAACAGCCGCAGGTCATCGTCGATGATCACCCACGAGGCCCACAGGGTTTGATTGCTGTCGAACAGCCCACGGCCAGAAAAATGCTGCGCCGGGGTGGCGATCAAACGCACGCCGCCCACCTCGGTTTCCTGCCACCAGTCGAGCTGACGCACTTTCTCACTCGGGACACCCCAGTCGATCAGCCGGTCGCCCACGCCCAAGGGGGCAAGGAACTTGTCAGTGCGCCCTGCCAGTTGGCGAATGGCCTGTTCATCGAGGTGATCGAAATGATCGTGCGACAGAATCACCGCGGCCAGTGCCGGCACCTCGTTCAACGCCAGGGGCGGCGCATGAAAACGCACTGGCCCAGCCCATTGCACCGGCGAGGCGCGTTCGGCGAAAACCGGGTCGGTAATAAAGAAGCGCCCACGCAGCTTGAGCAGTACCGTTGAATGCCCCAGTCGCCAGAGGCTGTGGTCTGGCGCATCGAGTACCTGCTGGCGGGTCATCGGCAGCAGGCTGATTGGCGCAACGGGTCGGGTCTCGGGGGGCTTGCGCAACAACAAGTACTTAAGGCCAATGCGCAGTTTCTTCATTACCCCATCCTGGGGCAGCGTCGCCTGATTGTGGAATCGTCCATCCCTGTAGTGCGCCGGGTCAGCGGCGTGAGAGGCCGTGGGCAGCATGAACAGAAGCACTCCGAGCAGGAACAAGGCGTTCATGTTACCCCACAGTGATCGGATCAACCGTGAATTGGCTTGTAAGGTCATTTTTCGCCGAGCGAACACTGTTGAACAATATTCACGCGATTTATGCGATAAACGGCGTCCCACGGAAGAACCACGACCATGATCGATAATAACAGCGGCAAGGGACTCTCATTCGTCAGGCGCATCTACCTGCCGCGGATCCTCGGCATGGGCATTGGCCTGTTCTGCGTGATGGCTGCGATGGCCCCCTTGCAGCCGCCGACCTGGGTCTGGGTGCTGATGCTGGTCAACGCTGTAGCCTGGCCACACCTGGCCTATCAGTGGGCGATGCGCTCGGCAGCGCCCTACCGGGCCGAGCAGCGCAACTTGTTGCTCGATTCGCTGATGGGCGGGTTCTGGACCGCTGCCTTCCACTTCAATCCACTGCCCAGTGTCACCATCCTGTCGATGATGGCCATGAACAATGTCGCCGCCGGCGGCAAACGCTTGGTTATTCGCGGTTTACTGGCACAGCTGGCCGGTATGCTGCTGGCCAGCTTGCTAGTCGGTACCGGCTTGCAGCTGCAAGCCACCTCCTTGCAGGTTTTCGCCTGCCTGCCGATGCTCACCCTCTACCCATTGGCATTGGGCTGGGTGTGCTACCGGCTGGCAATCAAGCTGGCCGATCACAAGCGCCAACTCAGCGCCCTGAGCCGCACCGACAGCCTCACCGGCCTGCTCAACCATGGCTCGTGGAAGGACCTGCTGCTACTCAAATTCCAGATCTGTCGCCAGCAGCAGCTACCCGCGGTTATCGCCCTGATCGATATCGATCACTTCAAGTCCATCAACGATACCTTCGGTCATGTGGTCGGCGACTGCGTGCTGCGCCATCTGAGCCAGGAACTGCGGCGTAACCTGCGCGAGGATGACCTGGGCGGGCGCTACGGCGGCGACGAGTTTTGCGTGATCTTCCCGAATATCGACGAAGCGCGTGCCGGCCAGGCCATGGAGCGCCTGCGTGAACGGGTCAATGCCTACCGCAACCCGCAGCTGCCTGCGCTGCGTATCAGCCTGAGCATCGGCCTGGCGGCGTTCAATGCCGAGCTCAAGTCTGCCGAACACTGGCTTGAAGAAGCCGACAAAGCGTTGTACGCAGCCAAGCACCAAGGCCGCGACCAGGTGAATTTCAATCGTGGCGGCGGCGCACCGCTCAGGCTGGCCTATCCTGAATGAACCTTCCCTCAAGCCATCGGCGGGAGGGATGCAGTTCTACAAGGAGTAGCCTCGCGCATGGACAGGACCGTCGCCCTATCGCCCGCAAGCCCCGCTCCACGTCTGCAAGTACATCGTTTGATCTTTGGCTTCTCTGCGCTGTTTCTGCTGGCCGCGCTGGTCACGCTCGGGGCGCTGTTCAATATCGCTGCCACCCTGGATCAGCAAGAGCAGGATCAAAGCACCTTCCACGCCACCCAAGCACTGGAGCAGCGCCTGCTCGCCTCGCGTCAGTTTCTTTCCAGCTACGCGGTGTGGGACGCCGCCTACCGGCACCTGAGCGGTGAGGTCGACTGGCAATGGGCGTACGAAGAGAAGAACGTCGGCGAATCGCTGTTCAGCGCCAGCGGCTATGAAGGCGTGTTCGTCATTGATGACCAGCGCACAACCTATGCCCTATTTAAAGGCAGCCCAAGCCAATCGCCGGCCAGCGCCTATATAGACGCTGCCCTGGCGCCGATCATAGCCCAAGCGCGAAAAGCCGCCCCCGCACGCGAGCAGATCACTCATTTCGCCTTGCTCAACGGCTGGCCGGCAGTACTCACTGCCGCCGCCATTCGCCCTGACATAGAGGTTTCAGAAGCCGACGTGGCCCAGGCGTCGATCATGCTCTTCGTCGACCAACTGACCGAAGCCAAGCTGACCAAGCTCGGCCAGGGTGCAGGTTTGAGCGACATGCGCGTCGAGCCAGTCAACAGCGATGCCCACGGCCAACCGCGCATAACCCTGGGCAACACCGGCTATCGCCTGGCCTGGAGTAGCCCACAACCCGGCCGCCAGTTGCTCTGGGCGGTGCTGCCGCCCTTGCTCGGCGCTTTAGTAGTGCTGGGCCTGGTGATGCTTTATCTGTTTCGCCATGCGTTGCGCAGCTCACAGGCCATCGACCTGAGCCTGCAACGCCTGCAACAGAGCAATCAGGCCCTGGAAGCCAGCGAGCAGCGCTTTCGCGCAGTTGCCGAGGCGGCGTCTGACTGGATCTGGGAAACCGATCGCCACCAGCGCCTGACCTATCTCTCGCAGCGCTTCGCCAGCGTCACCGGGTATCGCGTGGAGGACTGGCTGGGCCAGCCGCTCAACCAGTTGCTGGCGTGCGACACCACGCCCCTGTCACCCTGGCTGGACGCCCAGACCGACACCGATCCACAGCAGTTGGCCAACCTGCGCTGCGCCTACCGCGACCACACCGGGCAGAACCGCTACTGCCGGATCTCGGCACGTGCGATTGTGTATGCCGGCAAGCTGGCAGGTTTTCGCGGGACCGCCAGCGACATCACCGACGAGGTCGATGCCCACGCCAGGATCCAGCACCTGTCCATGCATGATGCCCTGACGGGCCTGGCCAACCGCAACAAACTGTCGCGTCATCTGGAGCAAGCCCTGCTGCGCGGCAGCGACTCGCCGCCGCTGACCTTACTGTTGCTGGACCTGGACAACTTCAAGCCAATCAACGACTCGCTCGGCCATCCGGCAGGCGATGCGGTATTGCAGGAAGTGGCTGCTCGCCTGCGCGACACCACCCGCGACGGTGATCTGGTGGCGCGGCTTGGCGGTGATGAATTCGTCCTGGTCCTCAGCGGCATGGACAATCGCAGCGAGATCGACCGCCTCTGCGCGCGCCTGATCGAGCTGCTGCAACGGCCCATCGCTTATGAAGAACAACAACTGCACATCGGCGCCGGCCTGGGGGTAGCCCAGACCCGATCGCAGGGGTTCGATGCCGGCGAACTGATCCGCTGCGCCGACATTGCCCTGTATCAGGCCAAAGCCGACGGCAAGAACACCTGGCGCTACTTCTCGCCGGAAATGAGCCAGCAGATCCAGTACCGCCGGCAGCTGGAAAACGACCTGCGCCGAGCGCTCAAGCACAATGAGTTCGTCCTGCATTATCAGCCGCGCTACCGCCTGGACGATCTGCGCATCGTTTCCGTAGAAGCATTGGTGCGCTGGCAGCACCCGCAGGAAGGCTTGCTTGGCCCGGACATCTTCATCCCGCTGGCCGAACAAAGCGACCTGATTGCCGCACTCGGGCGCTGGGTCCTGCGCGAAGCCTGCAGCACCGCGCGCGACTGGCCGCAGGCGCTGCTGGTTTCGGTCAATCTGTCTCCGGCGCAGTTCTCGCGCAGTGACGTGGTCGCCGATGTGCGCGAGACCCTGTTGGAGACCGGCTTCCCGGCGCAACGTCTGGAGCTGGAGATTACCGAGAATGTCATGCTCAACGACATCGAAGGGGCGCTAGGCACGATGCTCGCGCTCAAGGAGTTGGGCGTGCGGCTGAACATGGATGATTTTGGCACCGGCTATTCATCGCTGGGTTATCTGCGCACCTATCCGTTCGACAGCATCAAGATCGACAAGCGCTTCATTGCCGGCCTGAATAGCCAAAACGGCAATGACCGCGCGGTCGTGCAGGCGATCATCAACCTGGGCAAGGCAATGGGTTTGACGGTCACCGCCGAGGGAGTGGAGACCGAGCAACAGCTCAAGGCGCTGGGCAAGGAGCGCTGCCATGAAGTGCAGGGCTATTACTTGAGCCGGCCGGTGGACAAGGACAGTTTCGAGGCCTTGTTGCGTCAGCCGGATGATCAGCAGCATGGGGCGGGTTGAGCCTTGGGGGTTGTGTCAAATCTGGCCTCTTCGCGGGCAAGCCCGCTCCCACAGCAATAGCGCCAATTTCCAGTTCAGCGCGCCCCCTGTGGGAGCGGGCTTGCCCGCGAAGAGGCCGCTTCTACCACAACATCTACCGCGCCCCGGACAAGAACAACCGATCAATCAGCGCAAATTGCGCTCGGCGACGATTTCCGGCAGGTCCGTGCGCTGCAAATAAATGCGTAAAGGCTGGCCAATATTCAGTCGATCATCCACATGTTGCCCAAGTAACAAGGCTAGCCGCTCACGGCATAACGCCATGCGCGTCCCGGCTTCGGCTCGCCAGACAAATTCGCTACAGGGAGTAATGCTGTCACCTGCCACGTCCATGCCGAACGCGTCTTCTGAAAAGCGCACGATATGCGTACCGCGCTTGCCGTGAAAGCCGACGAAACCCTTGAGCTGGTCAGCGGCGCTGCAGATGTCCTGGGATGTAATGGCCATGGCGTACCTCGCAAAAAGATGGGAGTCACGCACGCAGGGTAGGCGGCTGCCTCTGTCGGGCAACGCGCAAGGGCCAGCCTAGCGCAAGTCGCCAGGGGACGGCCAAGGTTTTCGCAGCCGTGAAGCCATCCGCTCGGTTCAACTAGCGCTCGCCGCTGGATCGACCTGCCCCTCGAGCAGCACCGCCAACCAACTCATGAACGCCTGAACCCGGCGTGGCACATGGCGCTGACGGGCATACAACAAAGATACCGGCATGGCCTGGGCCTGCCAGGGTTCGAGCACCGAGACCAACGCGCCACTGCGCAGGTGCTCGGCCACACCAACTGCAGGCACCTGGATCAAGCCCAGACCTGCCAGACAAGCGGCAGAATAAGCTTCGGCATTGTTGACCGTGACCACGCCACTCATGGGCTGCAAGTACACCTGCCCTTCCCGCTCATACTCGAATCCTGCGCTGCGCGCGCCAAGATTGCGCACGTAGTGGACCAGTCGATGCCCGGTCAGGTCGGCAAGACTGTGCGGCATGCCGAATGTGGCCAGGTAAGCGGGGCTGGCGCAGTTGCGCATGCTCAACTGGCCGATCGGCCGCGCCACCAGGTCCAGGTCACTGAGCGCCCCAATGCGCATCACGCAATCAAAGCCTTCACGTAACAGGTCGACCTGACGATCGGTGCAGCTGATTTCCACCTCAAGATGAGGGTGACGCTGGAGGAACTGCGGCAACGCCGGGATGATCACCCGCCGCGCCATCATGGTCGGTAGATCGATCCGCAGGCGGCCAGACAATTGCGCATCGTCGGCGCGAAACAAGCTTTCGATCTCATCCATGCCCGAGAGCAGGTCCTTACTGCGCTCGTACAGCAGCAACCCGTCCTGAGTCGCCTGGACTCGGCGGGTGGTACGGTTGAACAGCCGACTGCCAAGCAATCGCTCCAGCGCCTTGACCTGCTCGGAGACGGTAGAGCGCGGTAAGCCCAGGCTCTCCCCAGCCAGGGTGAAACTGCACAGTTCATTGACCCTGACAAAGGTCTTCAGCAGCTCAAGCTTGTTCATCCTCAGGCACTCGATTATCCGGATCTAGCGAACAGTATTTCCAAATTCACAGGATTTAACAGCCTGAAGGCGATCAATAACCTGTTCCTCACAGCCACCCATGAGGACTTCGCCATGACTCGCAAGATTGCATTGATCACCGGCGCCAGCCGCGGCCTTGGTAAAAACACCGCCCAACACCTGGCGGCGCGCGGCATCGATGTCATCGGCACCTATCACAGCAAAGCCGATCAAGCCCAAGCACTCGCCGAACAACTGCAGCAAGCGGGTGGGCGCGCCGCCATGCTGCAATTAGATGTCGCCGACAGCTGCAGCTTCGCAGGTTTTGCAGCACGGCTGAGCGAAACCCTGGAGCAGCACTTTGGCCGTCGCCAGTTCGACTACCTGGTGAACAATGCCGGGATCGGCTTGAACGTGCCGTTCAGTGAAACCAGTGAGGCGCAGTTCGACCAGTTGCTGAATATCCAACTCAAAGGGCCATTCTTCCTCACCCAACAGATGTTGCCGCTGCTGGCCGACGGCGGGCGCATCGTCAACATTTCCACGGGGTTGACCCGCTTCGCCCTGCCCGGCTATGCCGCCTATGCCGCTATGAAAGGCGCCATGGAGGTGCTGACCCGCTACCAGGCCAAGGAGCTGGGCGCTCGGGGGATCCGGGTGAACATTCTCGCGCCAGGGGCGATCGAAACTGACTTTGGCGGCGGGGTGGTGCGCGACAATGCCCAGGTCAATGACTTCATCGCGGGCAATACCGCGTTGGGACGAGTCGGCTTGCCTGATGATATTGGCGCAGCGGTGGCGCTGTTGCTTGAACAGGGCAATGGCTGGATCACTGGGCAGCGGCTGGAGGTCTCCGGGGGGATGTTCCTGTAACGCTGTCGTCTATTGCAAAGCTATCGCGGGGCAAGCCCGCTCCCACGCAGTGGACTGTGCCATGACGTCCGCGGGGCAAGCCCACACAATGGACTGCTCCCCGGGCCTCGTGGGAGCGGGCTAGCCCCGCGATAGCGGCAGTACGACCGGCAAGAACTTCAAGGTTCGGCCTGCTCCTCATGTACCTGCACACTGGCCGTCATCCCCGCGCTCAGGGTCACCCCCTGTGGCACCTGATCCAAGCGAATCCGCACCGGAATCCGCTGCGCCAGCCTCACCCAGTTGAACGTCGGCTCAACCTCAGGCAACAGCTGGCTGTCAGGGTTACTGTTGGCGTCGGTGATCCCGCGGCTGATGCTCTGTACATGCCCCTGCATCGAATCGCCGGCCCCCATCAGCCAGACCTTGACCGAATCGCCGACGCGAATGCGCGGCAACTTGGTTTCTTCGAAATAGGCCTGGATATAGAACGTCGAATCATCCACCAGGGCCATCACCGACTGCCCTGTGTTGACGTAGTTACCCTGCGCCAGGCGCAAGTTGGTGATATGCCCACTACGCGGCGCGCGCACTTCGCTGCGCTCAAGGTTGATCTTGGCCACTTGCAACTGCGCCTGGGCCTCGTGCAGTTCACCGCGCGCCACCGCCGCATTGATCTGGGCATTCTCGCGCAGCTCGGCACTGATCGCATCGGGGCCAAGCGCGGTGCGCCGTGCCGCTTCGCGTTCACGCAGGTGCAACTGGTGGGCGCGGGTCTCGGCGACCGCCTTGGCCTGGTCGAACGCGGCCTGGAAGCGCTCTCGGTCGATGCTCATGAGCAAATCGCCCGCTTTCACCTGCTGGTTATCCTGGACCTTGAGCTCTCGCACCCAACCCGACACATCCGGGGCGATCACGACCACATCGGCGCGAACCCGGGCGTCGCGGGTCCACGGCGTCAGCATGTAGTACTGCCAAAGATGATAGCCGGCAAACACGGCGATGATCACCACGCACAGGGTGACCAGGGTACGTACCGCTGTACGCATGGACTGACTCCTTACAAAGGCCCTAGCAGACGTACCACCAGGAACAAGATACAAACGAACAATGCCGCATCGAACAACGCTTCATGCCAAATCCAGCGCCCAAGCGGCGTGGCCTGCACCAGCAGGCGCAGCGCACCGGTCACCAGCAGCGCAATCAGCACGTAGATCAGAAACGGGCTGAGCAGCACACCGCCCACCGCCCATTCACGCAAGCCCATGCATTTCCTCCTGCCAACGGCACCACTTGCCCCAGCTCTTCTGTAACTGCAGCACGGCGCCCTCGGCCAGCCGCAGCGGGTCGCTCGGCGGCTGGCGGCGCAGGGCCGCGATGAATTGCTCACTGGCCGCATCCAGGCGCTGGCCGCGCCCCGGCGCCGGGCCTTTGGAAAGCACCGCTTCGACCTGCTGCAAGTATTGCCTTTGCGCCGCTTCGAGCGGTGCCTGGGCCACAGCCAGGCACATACGCAGGTGCACCAGTTCATCGCCGATGTCCAGGCCATGCAGGCCATCGTCCCAGCGCTTGCGCTGAGCTTCGGGCAGCTCGCTGGCATGGCGCGCCAGCTGCATCAAGCGGTCGGCCATGCGCCCGCCGAACCAGCTATCGGCGCCACGCAGGTCGCGGCGGGTCAGGCGAACCAGGTCACTCTGAGTCGCCGCGCGCAGCCGCCGGCCCAACCACGTTGGATGGCGGATCACCACCAGACGGAAGGCCAACACCGCAGCGCCCACCCCCATCAGCATCGCCTGGGCGCTGTTGAGCATGCTCGCTACGTCAAAGTGCATGACATTGAGCGGCGACACCAAAACAATGAAATGCAGGCAATACGAGGTGGCAGTAGCGCCGGTACGCGGATGGGCCATGCCCAGGGCGCCGAAGAACAGCGGCACGCCCATGGCTAAACAGAGCATGGCGAAGCTGCTCCACTGTGGCAGGAGAATCTGCCCCACCACGAACGCCACCGGGATCGCCAGGAAAATCCCGCGCAAGAAACTCAAGCCGATCTGTGCGCCGTTCTCTCGGCTGGCAAACAGGCTACAGACCACGCAAGTCAGCACCAGGCCGCCAGGCGCCGACGGCCAGGCGGTGGCCAACCAGAAACTGCTCATGACCAAAAACGCCAAGGCACTGCGCGAGCCGAACAGCAAAGCCAGCGGCAGGTCACGATGCACGGCCAGGCCTTGCGACACATCCTTGGGCGTCCTGCCCTCTTCGACATCCTGCAAAGCCTGGGTCGCCGCCATAGCGTAGTCCAGCAACAAAGCCATGCGCGCCAGGCAGTAATGTTCGGCAGAACTGATCTGCTCATCGTGGGCGGCGTCCCAGATACGTTGGCGCAACAGCAATAGACTCGGCAGTTCGGGCTGCGCCAAGTGGGCGCGAACCTCCTCCAGCCACGGCGACAGGCGCTGGGCCTCCTGGTCATCGAGCTGGCGCCACTGCCGGCGTACCGAGCGCGAGATGCGCAGCAGCACCATCAGTTTCTGACTCAAACCGCGAATGGCCCTGGCCCGCTGCCGGCCACTGCTGCCTTCAAACCAGGCGTGCTCGCGCTGCGAATCGATGGCGACGATCCGCCCCAGGATGTCCAGCAAGCCTTGGCGCGCGCCCTCCTCACCGCCGAGCATGGCAGTCGACGCTTGCATGCCGTTTTGCCAGGCCTGGCGCGCCTGCCCACCAAGCTGTTGCTCGACCCGCATGGGCCAGAGCAAGGCGCTGGTAGCGGTTGCGCAGACGATGCCCAAGCAAATCTCGGTGCAGCGCGCTACCGCCTGATCGAACACCTGCAGGGGATGATCGATGGCCGGCAAGGCAATGATCGCCACGGTGTAGCCGGCCAGCACGAACGCATACGACCAGGCACTGCGCAATTGCGTGGAAGCGGCGGTGCACAGCGCCAACCACAGCGCCAGGGTAAGCAGGAACAGCCACGGCGTCTGTGCGAACAAGCCGATGAACACTACCGACATAAAGGTGCCGACCAGGGTCCCGGCCAAGCGCGCCAGGCCCTTCTGCACCACCATGCCTGACAAAGGCTGGGCGACGATAAAGGCGGTCATCAAGGCCCAAGACGGCTGCTCCAGCCCCCAGCGCATGGCCAGCCACAACGCCAGGCCGCCGCCCAACAGGGTCTTGATGGCGAACTTGATGGCGAGGTTGCTGGGTGCGAACAGAGCCTGGAGGGTGATGGGCACGAATCGGACCTTGCGGGGGTGATGAGTAGAACGATAGACAATGCTGGCAAGGATAAAGCGGAAACGAATAATTAGCTAGCTAATCATCTTTGTATATCATTTGCTCTGTGCCCCGCTATGAGCGCGTCATCGGCAAAAAGCGCAGACAAAAAAATGGGCGACCGAAGTCGCCCTAAATGCCTTGCGTGCTCGTGAATCGGGAAGAATCAACGCGGTTTGCGTTTGTTCGAATCCTTCCAGATGAAAATGCCCAGACCGGCGAAGAACACCACCATCAACCCGACCGTTACCACACCTGCGATAACCACATTGTCGAAGAACATGTCGGCGCTCCCGTATTCGTTTGCCGTTGTCCGATGGATGCAAGGTAACCAATGCGAGAGAGGAGGAAATTGACCGGGGTCAATGGTGCCCGAGGCCGGGCACGCGAGGCGGGCGCAGGGTTGACCTGCGTCAAGTTTCAGCGTTTCTTGGGCTTGCCCTTGGGCTTCTTCTTTTTGGCCTGGCTCAACGGCATGGCCTGCTCGAAGGCCTGGCGCACTTCATTGAGGCGCTTGTCCTTGAGGTCATGGATACGTTTGGCGCGCTCGGCACCGAAGTCGATCAGGTTGTCTTCACTCATGGGCGGGCCCGACAGTCAGCAGAGACTTGCATGATGAAGCCAGGCGCAGGCGTTGACCAGTCAGACTTCGATATCAACCAGCAAACCCTGCCTCGGACGCTCGCCGAGTGGCGCCACCGGTACCGTGTTATCGGCGTTGAGCTCTTCACCGGCAAGGGCTTCGTAACGCTCGTCCTGGTTATTCTGCCGCCGTTGTTGCTGGCGGCGCTGCTCATCGCGCAGCAGCAGGGCTTGTTCGTCAGGGTCGCGCTTGTGCTTGAGGTCAATGGCGCTTTCGCCGGAAGCAGGCTGCGCGGGGACCACCGGACGAATATCGGGGGTCGGCTTGACCGGATCCTGTTGCGAGGTCACGGGGGCGGCACTGAGCGGGATGATCGGCGGCAGCATGGGGAAGTTCTCCTGTCGCTACTGTGTCGGCCAGCCTTCAACTGTCTTGAGCGTGCAGCCAGGCGATTGTGCGGCGCGTCACAGCGGCGCACCAGCAAGTATAGATGGGCTTACTGGGCTGGCTCGTCGTCCGGCTCATCCTCAGGCGACAGGCTGGTTTCGCTCCAGGGCCGCTTGTAGACCTGTTGCCAGACGCTATCGAGGTGCTCACGCACGACTTGTGGGGCGCTCTTGAGCGAGGCGCTGTCTTTGCGCTCGCCACCAATGGGCTCCTCACCGGCCGGGGTAATCTGCGATTGTCCGGTGATGCTGTAGATGGCCTGGCCTTCGCGCATTTCGATGGCGATGTCATGGGGTTCGATACCGCCGCCACAGAACGCATGGCTGGCCACGGTCAGTTCGGCGATGCCATCTTTATCAAGGTCGCTGACATCACTGACGTCGCTATAGAAATCCACATCCAGATCCAGCCCGGGACATGTGGTCTCTTGCTCGATCTGCCAACGCGGCCTGAATGCATCGCTGTCCGCGCTGCGCGCATACAGGGTGGCCTTGAGCACCACCTTGTCGACTTCCTGCTCGCTCTCGGCATCGGTGGCCTGGCCGTCGACCCGGCTCAGCACCAGTAGCCCTTCACCCTCACGGTCACGAAAGTGCACGCTCTTGATCGGCGTCTGTACGCCAAGTACTTCGAGCTGCTCGACCGGGATCGGTGGCAGGGTTTGAACATTGTTTTGGTCACAGGCGGCCAGTAGCAGCAAGCTGCCCAGGCCCAGGGAGGCGTTCAACCAGCGCTGCTTGGCAAGCATTCGACTTGGAGCCCTCGTGGTGTTGAGGTGTTCGTCGATGAAACAGCTAGACTCTTTATTCTTTGGTCTGCCCGGTCTATCCGTTAACATAGCCGGCTTTTCATCGGCGGGAGTTCAGGCAGTATGGCGCAGCAGTATCAACCGGGGCAACGCTGGATCAGCGACAGCGAAGCAGAGCTCGGCCTGGGTACCATCCTGGCGCAGGATGGCCGCCTATTGACCGTGCTTTATCCGGCCACTGGCGACACCCGTCAGTATTCCCTGCGCAATGCGCCGCTGACCCGCGTGCGCTTCTCGCCAGGCGACCAGATCACTCACTTCGAGGGCTGGAAGCTGACCGTTCGCGAAGTCGAAGATATCGACGGCCTGATGGTCTACCACGGGCTCGACGGGCAAAACCAGCCGCGTACCCTGCCTGAGACCCAGCTGTCCAACTTCATCCAGTTCCGCCTGGCCAGCGATCGACTGTTCGCCGGGCAGATCGACCCGCTGGCGTGGTTCTCGCTGCGTTACAACACCCTGCAGCACAACAGCAAACAGATGCTCTCGTCGCTGTGGGGCCTGGGCGGCTGCCGCGCCCAGCCCATCGCCCACCAGTTGCACATTGCCCGCGAAGTGGCCGACCGGATCGCCCCGCGGGTACTGCTGGCCGACGAAGTCGGCCTGGGCAAGACCATCGAAGCCGGCCTGGTGATCCATCGCCAGCTGCTGACTGGCCGCGCCAGCCGCGTGCTGATCCTGGTGCCAGAGAACCTGCAGCACCAATGGCTGGTGGAAATGCGTCGGCGTTTCAACCTGCAGGTGGCACTGTTCGATGCCGAGCGCTTCATCGAAAGCGATGCCAGCAACCCGTTCGAAGACGCTCAGTTGGCGTTGGTCGCGCTGGAGTGGCTGGTCGACGACGAGAAAGCCCAGGACGCGCTGTTCGCCGCCGGTTGGGACTTGCTGGTAGTCGACGAAGCGCACCACCTGGTCTGGCATGAAGAACAGGTCAGCCCTGAATACGGCCTGGTCGAGCAACTGGCCGAGGTCATCCCCGGCGTGCTGCTGCTCACCGCCACGCCCGAGCAACTTGGCCAGGACAGCCACTTCGCCCGTCTGCGTCTGCTCGACCCGAACCGTTTCCACGACCTGGCCGCTTTCCGCGCCGAGAGCGAAAACTATCGCCCGGTGGCCGAAGCGGTGCAGGAGCTGCTCGAACAAGGCCGCCTGTCGCCCAAGGCCCACGCCACTATTCACGGCTTCCTCGGTGCTGAAGGCGAAGCGCTGCTGGCTGCGGTCAGCGATGGCGACAGCGAGGCCAGCGCCCGCCTGATCCGTGAGCTGCTCGACCGCCACGGCACCGGCCGGGTGCTGTTCCGTAACACCCGTGCTGCGGTCCAGGGCTTCCCTGAGCGCCAGCTGCACCCCTACCCGCTGCCCAATCCCGAGCAATACGCCGAGCTGCCCAGCGGCGAGCGCGCCGAGCTGTACCCGGAAGTGGCCTTCCAGGCCCAGGGCCCGGGCGATGATGAAGAGCGCTGGTGGCGCTTCGACCCACGGGTCGACTGGCTGATCGATACCCTGAAGATGCTCAAGCGCACCAAGGTCCTGGTGATCTGTGCCCACGCCGAGACCGCGATGGACCTGGAAGACGCGCTGCGCGTGCGCTCCGGCATCCCGGCAACCGTGTTCCACGAAGGCATGAGCATTCTTGAGCGCGACCGCGCTGCAGCCTACTTCGCTGACGAAGAGTTCGGCGCCCAGGTGCTGATCTGCTCGGAAATCGGCAGTGAGGGGCGTAACTTCCAGTTCGCCCACCACTTGGTGATGTTCGACCTGCCGGCCCACCCCGACCTGCTCGAACAGCGTATTGGTCGTCTTGACCGGATTGGCCAGAAGCACACCATCGAACTGCACATCCCCTACTTGCAGGACAGCCCGCAAGAGCGCCTGTTCCAGTGGTACCACCTGGCGCTGAACGCCTTCCTCGCCACCTGCCCGACCGGCAGCGCCCTGCAGCATCGCTTCGGCCCACGCCTGTTGCCGCTGCTCGAAAGCGGTGAAACCGGCACCTGGGACAAGTTGGTCGCAGAGGCGAAAACCGAGCGCGAGAACCTTGAAGCTGAACTGCACAGCGGTCGCGACCGCCTGCTCGAGCTCAATTCGGGTGGCGCTGGCGAAGGCCAGGCCCTGGTTGAAGCGATTCTCGAACAGGACGACCAGTTCGCCCTGCCGATCTACATGGAAACCCTGTTCGATGCCTTCGGTATCGACAGCGAGGACCATTCGGAAAACGCCCTGATCCTCAAGCCGAGCGAAAAGATGCTCGACGCCAGCTTCCCGCTGGGCGACGACGAAGGGGTGACCATCACCTACGACCGCGCCCAGGCACTGTCGCGCGAAGACATGCAGTTCCTGACCTGGGAACACCCAATGGTCCAGGGCGGCATGGACCTGGTGCTGTCCGGTTCTATGGGCAACACCGCCGTGGCGCTGATCAAGAACAAAGCGCTCAAGCCGGGCACCGTGTTGCTCGAACTGCTGTATGTCAGCGAAGTGGTAGCGCCACGCAACTTGCAGTTGGGCCGATACCTGCCGTCGGCAGCGCTGCGCTGCCTGCTCGATGCCAACGGCAACGACCTGGCCGCGCGGGTGGCGTTCGAAACCCTCAACGACCAGCTGGAAAGCGTGCCGCGCGCCAGCGCCAACAAATTCATCCAGGCGCAGCGCGATGCGCTTGCGCAGCGGATTGCTGGCGCCGACGCCAAGATCTTGCCGGTCCATGTCGAGCGCGTGGCCGAGGCGCAACGGCGCCTGGCGGCTGAGGCCGATGAAGAGCTGGCGCGTTTGACCGCGCTCAAAGCGGTTAACCCGAGCGTGCGCGACAGTGAGATCGATGCGCTGCGCAAACAGCGGGTTGATGGCTTGGCCATGCTGGAGAAGGCGGCGCTGCGGTTGGAAGCGATTCGCGTGTTGGTTGCGGGCTAAATTCAAGGTTGTAAATAGTGGGGCTGCTTTGCAGCCCATCGCAGGCAAGCCAGCTCCTACAAGGTCCGCGTGATCTTGTAGGAGCTGGCTTGCCTGCGATGGGCCGCAAAGCGGCCCCAACTTATTAGATCTAACCGCTATTAAGCCAATAACCAAATGGTAGAGATCAAAATGCCATTAATCAGGAAGGCTTAAGCACCTCTTCCTATACTGCTTGCTGAACAGTCTCCATCCCGCTTCTCAGGAGACGCGTGCAGGGTCGACGAAGAGGCAAGCAATGGACTGGCTGGGACTGCAATTGTTCGCCGATTTGCCGGCTACGGGACAGATCGTACTCGACTGCCGTCACGAACCGTTCCTGGTAGCGCTCGCCTATCTGGTGGTCTGTGCGGCGTGTTTTGCCACCCTGGACATGGCCGAACGGCAAAGCAACAGCGAAAACCTCGGTGCGCGCCGGCAATGGCGCATCTTGGGTGCCTGTTGCCTGGCCGGTGGGGTCTGGGCCATGCACTTCATCAGCATGCTGGCTTTCCGCGCACCGCTGGAAATCCACTACGACGTACCCATGACCGGGCTGTCCCTGCTGATTGCCCTGCTCGCCTCTTGGCTGGCGATGAACAGCCTGGACCGCAGTGAAATGCGCTCGCGTCACTATCTTCAAGCCGCCGTCTTCATCGGCCTGGGCATCACCTTGATGCACTACGTGGGCATGGCCGCCCTGCAAATCAGTGCTCAACAGTACTACCAGACCCACCTGCTGCTGGTCTCGTTGGGTATTGCCATCGCCGCCAGCCTGGTGGCCTTGTTGATGGCGCGGCACTTGCGCAACGGCAGCGGCACCTTGCATCTGGCCATGAAGTATGGCGCCAGCGTGCTGATGGCGGCCGGCATCGTGGTCACCCACTTCACCGGCATGGCTGCCATGACCCTGGTGATCCCCCCTGACGCCGCCCTGAGTCTGCCGTCGACCGACAACAGCCTGCAAATGGGCTTGACCATCGCCGTCATCACCCTGCTTATCAGCGGCAGCAGCATCAGTGCCGCCCTCGCCGACAAGAAATTGCAAAGCAAAGAACACGACCTACGTCGGGTCAGCGTGCTGCTCAGCCAATTGGATCAAGCCCGTGTTTCGCTGCAGCAAGCCGCCCACTACGACGCCCTGACCAACCTGGTCAATCGCCGCGGCTTCAACCAAGTGTTTGCCGAGCGCCTGGCTGAGCAGGCCGCCAACGACGGCATGCTGGCGGTGATGTTTCTCGACATCGATCACTTCAAACGCATCAACGACAGCCTCGGCCATGCCGCCGGCGACGACCTGCTCAAGGTCATCGCTAGCCATATCAAGGCCGCCACCCGCAGCCAGGACCTGGTGGCGCGCTTTGGCGGCGACGAGTTCTGCATCGTCACCAGCCTGAATAACCGCGATGAAGCACGCCAGCTAGCGCTGCGCATCATGCACCGGATGAAAGACCCGATCGATCTGGGCGGCCGGCGCATGGTGATGACCACCAGCATTGGCATCAGCATCTTCCCCGACGATGGCCGCAACGCCGAGGAGCTGCTGAAAAACGCCGATCTGGCCCTGTATCAATCCAAGGGCTGTGGGCGCAATAACCTGAATTTCTTCAATAGCGGCCTGCGCACCCGCGCCACCCTGGAGCTGCAATTGGAAGAGGAACTGCGCGTGGCCCTGCTCGAAGAGCGCGGCCTGTGCGTGCATTACCAGCCGATCTTCGATTTGCACAACGGCCAGGTAGCCAAGCTCGAAGCCTTGGTCCGCTGGCAGCACCCACAGCACGGCCTGCTTGGGCCGGATCGCTTCATCGGGATTGCCGAAGCCAACGGCCTGATCGCCGACCTTGACCTGTGGGTGCTGCGCCGCGCCTGTGAAGACCTGGCCCAGCTCAATCGCCACGGCTATACCAGCCTCAAGGTGACGGTCAATTGCTCGGCATTGACCCTGGGCCGCGAAGAGCTGGCCACCGAGGTGGAACTGGCGCTGTTCCAAGCAGGCCTGTCGCCACGGCAATTGGAGCTGGAGGTGACCGAAAATGCCCTGATGGGCGATATCAATCGCACCATCAACCTGCTCAAGCGCATCCGCGCCCAGGGCGTGGCGCTGTCGATCGACGACTTCGGCACCGGTTATTCGTCACTGGCCTACCTCAAGCGCCTGCCGCTGGACGTGCTGAAGATCGACCGCTCGTTCATCCAGGATGTCCCCTCCAGCCAGAAAGACCGCGAGATCGTCCAGGCGATCATCATGATGGCCCACACCCTGCACCTGCAGGTGGTGACCGAGGGCGTGGAAACCGTCGAACAGCACGAATTCCTCGCCGCCCACAGCTGCGACTACCTGCAAGGCTACCTGCTCAGCCGCCCGGTACCGCTGGGCGAACTGCGCCCGGTGCTAGAACGCCTCGACCGCCAGGACAGCGACTTCAGTCCTTGTGTCGATACAGTTCTACCAGGGTCGCCGGATCTTTTTGCAGATACCCCTGGCTACCATGCAAACGCATCAATTGCGCGGCGAGGCCACTGAGCGGGGTTGCCGTGCCCTGCTCGCGGGAAAATTTCACAGCGGTATCCAGGTCCTTGAGCAAGGTGCGCACATGCCACTTGATAGGTTCGAAGCGGCTCTCGGCCATTTGCGGGGCGAGTATCTGCAAAGGCTTGGAGTCAGCGAAGCCGCCCGCCAGCGCCTCGGCGATCAGGCCGGCCTCGACCCCTGACTGCTCGGCAAGTGCAACCACCTCGGCGATCACTAGCGCGTTGCAGGCGACGATCATCTGGTTACAGGCCTTGGTCACCTGCCCTGCGCCAACGGCGCCCATATGCGTCACTCGCTGGCCGAGGTTGAGCAGCACCGGGCGTGCCCTGGCCAAATCCTCGGCCGCACCGCCCACCATGATCGCCAGCGTCCCCGCCTCCGCCCCCGGAGTGCCACCCGACACAGGGGCATCCAGCCAGGCCATGCCACACAATGCAGCCAACTCCGCGGCCATCTCGCGGGTGGCGGTCGGCTCCAGGCTGGAGAAGTCCACCAGCAATTGTCCACTGCGCCCGCCCTGGGCCACGCCCTGCTCGCCGAATACCACCTCGCGCACCACGGCAGTATCCGCCAGGCACAGCAGTACCATGTCGGTATCGCGGCAGAGATCTGCCGGGCTGGTAGCCAGACGGGCACCTGCCTCGACCAGCTCGGTGCATTTGTCCGGGCTGCGATTCCATACCGTCAGCCGATAGCCTGCGGCCAACAACCGCCGGCACATCGGCAGGCCCATCAGACCGATTCCGGCGAATCCTAACGCAGGCAGTGCAGTACTCATGAACGACTCCAGATTAAAGAAGGGTGACAAACGGGCGATGTAATGCCATCGCGAAAGAAAAACCCTTAGAAGCTGTAAGGCAAACCCCTATCGCACCCGTAAATGGCGCACTGATACAGTCGCGAACTTCTCCGTGATGGCCAGATGATACTCACCTCTTCGGGCCAACCACTCCAGGCAAATGGCGCACTATGACCTCTACTAATAATTCTGCCAATGCGGTGCCCGAGTCGGCGATCCCCTCCACCGCGCTGATGACAGCAGCGCGCGAACCGCTGCCCACTCGCAGCGTGCCGGCGCAGCAGTACCTGTATTACACCGAGCAGGATATCCAGCGCATCCTCGACAACCTCGATGGCCTGCGCGACCTGGTGTTCCCCCAGAACGGCCACATCGAGGACGAAAGCCAGCTGCGCCTGGAGCAGCAGTTTCCTTCGGTGTGCCTGATCGGCCTTGGCCGCTGCGGCTCGAACATCGCCCTGGACGTGGCGGAGCTGGTCTACAACGCTCGCACCTTCTTCCTCAACGAATTCAACAACGAGGATCGCCACAAAGGTGAATCGGGCTACAGCCCGGCCCGCTGGATTCGCCAGAACCTGCGCCTGGTGCAGAACAAAGGCGCAAAACCGGTGTTTCTGGTCGAGCCATTGGTGATGCTCGGTGACCTGGACAAGGACATCGCCGGACGCATCCGCTTCTCGCGCAAGGGTGAGCGCGGCGGCTTCCTGCGGGACTACAGCAAAATGAAGATCATGGACCTGTCCGAGGTCCATGCCGGTGGCGCCGGTAACGCACCGATCCTCGGTCAGTACCTGGCCAAGATCATCCTCAACAAAGACACCCAGCGCTTCTCCAGCGCCGACTGGAAATTGATCCACTCGTACCTGATCGACTCCTGCGGGATCAAGGCCAACCAGTCGCGGCTGTACTTCTACATCTTCAGCGCCGGTGGCGGTACCGGTTCGGGCATGGCGTCGGAATTCGGCCTGGCCCAGCAATATTCGTACATGAACAAGACCTTCGACACCAAGCCTGCCGACGAGAACGACGGCAAGAGCGGGCATTCGTTCGTCTTCGAACCGATCTTCACCAGCGGCATCTGCGTGCTGCCCAATGCCTCGGATCATCGCAGTGAAATGTCCGAGGCGCTGCACATCAACGCCGGTCGCCTGCTGTGCAAATACCTCTCCGAGGAATGGGACTTCTCCTATAACTTCGACAACGAAGACAGCAGCGAAGCCAGCGTCATGGGCCGCATCCGCCCGTGGAACGCGATGATGCTGATTTCCAACGACATCATGCGCTACGCCGAAGAAAGCGATGACGGCACCATTCAGAACATCGACGTCAACGCGATGGAGAAGCACGCCAACCAGTACATCTCCCAGCAGATCTTCAACATCCTCACCGCCCAGGCGGTGACCACCGATTACGATCAGAACTACTTCCGCCGCGCCGGCATCGACATTGGCGAAACCATCCGCCTGGACGCCAATGACCTATTCATGAGCCTGGCCGGCCCGGTGGCGATTGCCTATGCCGAATCGGTGGTGCCGGAGATCCCGGCGCAGGGATCGGACAAGTTCAAGGTATTCGAGCGCGAAGCACCGCGCCTGGACATCGATGATCTGTTCTTCCGCTCCATCGACCTGCCACACTTCAACAAGCAGACCCAGGCCATCGAAGGCATCAGCCTGCTGCCGATCGAGTCGCGCCGTTATCGCGCGGCGCTGGAGCAGTACCAGGCTTCAGGCTTCGACCCGGCGGCATTGCATGACCTGCACTTCTTCAAGAACTGCTCGTCGGTGGTATCGATCGTCTCGCTGCCCAAGGACTACAAGCTATCGTACATGGACCTGAACCGGCTCAAGACCCACCTCAACAGCCTGTTCCCCAACACCACCCTCAAGCGTTATGCGCTGGTGATCGGCGCCTCGGCCAACCTGTCGCTGACCACCTTGATCGCCAAAAGCCCCTGCCTGTCGGACGACTTCCTGACCTTGATCGTGGCGTTCATCAAACGCTGCTTCGCGCGTAACCCGTACCGTTTCGACGATACCCTGGACAACGCCATCCTGGAATTCATCACCAGCGAGCACTTCGAGGAAGAGCGCATTGACGAGTTACTCAATGAGTTCGAGAACCCGGCGAAGATCCTCGATACCAACTGGTATGCGATCAAGCCGATGTATGAGAAGAAATACCGCGAACTGATCAACGACAAGAGCCGGTTTGTCTCGATCAACGACATTCGCTTGTCGCGCGAGTGCGTGAAGAAGGCGGTGAAGTACCTGCGCGAGATCTTCCGCCACCGGATCGGTAAGACCCGGGTCATCTCGCTCAATAATCACACCGGGCGCGTCGACTACTGAGGCACTGGGGCCGCTACGCGGCCCATCGCAGGCTGTCGCCAGCTCCCCAGGTACAGCGCTGCAGGTGAGCGCGACGCGATGACTGTGGGAGCGGGCTTGCCCGCGAAGGGCCGCTCTGCGGCCCCATTACGCATTCCGTAAACTGTTACCGCTGCGCCGAATCACCCCGGCACTGTTACCAACTTCCACCTTACGTGCGCGTCAACACGCACTCATTTGATGCGCCTGTGCATTTCCACGCACCAAAAAAGCGCGACATTACTGCGCTTTCTTCTCTTGCATCACCACGAACGGCGAAACCACCACCGCCCAGATCTCTGGATCGCGGCTTTGCAGGTCAAGCGCCTGCTCTGCCGACAATGCCCCCACAGTGCCATCACTACGCCACTTGGCGAAGATCTCGCTGCGATTCTCGGCCATCGCCTCGGCAACGGCGATCAGGTCCAACTCAGGCGCGACCCAAATCAGGTCACCCTTGGCCCAGAATCGTTCCAACGCCTTCCACTCGATGATTGCAGTCTCGCCGAGCAATTTGGCATAGAGGGTGCTTGTTTGATCAGTCATGGGTTCCTACCGGCAAAAAATCGGCCAATGAAAAAGGTCGGCATTTTTGCAGAAAAACCCGGTTTCAAATACGTAAATTGGTCGATTGGTCCCGAACTTGTGGGGTGGGGCTGGTGATGCAGGCAAAGTGATGGCGCTTTTCTGTATCTTTGTGTCGATCAAGCGACACCTCGGCAAATTGGCGCTTTTCAGCCGCTTTTCAAGCGCTTGGACAGCGCTCTACACTGTACCGGTACAGTTCCGGGACATGTTCCGGGGGAAGGTGGGCTTGCGTCTGGCATGGCCATGCCGCAAATCCCGCCCGGTCTGTAGCCCTGGCCGCCAGGACTATAAGAATTACAACAGAATGAGTGGAGCACTATGATCAAGATTTCCAAGCTGTTCGCCGCAATGGTTCTGGCCGGGGTAGCCAGCCATTCGTTTGCCGCCGACACCATCAAGATCGGTATCGCCGGTCCCAAGACGGGTCCTGTGACCCAGTACGGCGACATGCAGTTCATCGGCGCCAAACAGGCCATCAAGGACATCAACGCCAAGGGCGGCGTCGATGGCAAAATGCTTGAAGCCAAGGAATACGACGACGCGTGCGACCCGAAACAGGCCGTGGCAGTCGCCAACAAAGTGGTCAACGATGGCGTCAAGTTCGTGATCGGCCACCTGTGCTCCAGCTCCACCCAGCCTGCGTCCGACATCTATGAAGATGAAGGCGTGATCATGATCACCCCCGCCGCCACCAGCCCGGAAATCACTTCCCGTGGTTACAAGCTGATCTTCCGCACCATCGGCCTGGACAGCGCTCAAGGCCCAGCGGCCGGCAACTACATCGCCGACCACGTCAAGCCGAAGGTCGTTGCTGTTCTGCACGACAAACAGCAATACGGCGAAGGCATCGCCACTGCGGTCAAGACCACTCTGGAAGGTAAAGGCACCAAAGTTGCCGTGTTCGAAGGCCTGAACGCTGGCGACAAGGACTTCTCCTCGATCATCCAGAAACTCAAGCAAGCCAACGTCGACTTCGTCTACTACGGCGGCTACCACCCAGAGCTGGGCCTGATCCTGCGCCAAGCCCAGGAAAAAGGCCTGAAAGCCAAGTTCATGGGCCCAGAAGGCGTCGGCAACGACTCCATCTCGCAGATTGCCCAAGGCGCTTCCGAAGGCCTGCTCGTCACCCTGCCGAAGTCCTTCGACCAGGATCCTGCCAACAAAGCCATCGCCGATGCGATCAAGGCTGACGGCAAAGACCCAAGCGGTCCATTCGTGTTCCCAGCCTACTCGGCTGTCGAGCTGATCGCCGAAGGCATCAAGGCAGCCAAGTCCGAAGACACCGACAAGGTAGCAGAGGCCATCCACGCCGGTACCTTCAAGACTCCGACTGGCGATCTGTCGTATGACAAGAATGGCGACCTGAAAGACTTCAAATTCGTGGTCTACGAATGGCACTTCGGCAAACCGAAGACCGAAGTCTCCCCTCAGTAACTGCGTGACTAAATAGCTGAGCTAACGAGCCCACTGTGCGAGCAGTGGGCTTTGTTTTACGAGGTTCATGGACCTGATTCCCGCGATCCGGGGGCCGGTTCACCTGAAAATCTTAAAACCGTCACTCGCGGTTTCCTGGCCTACCCCCGCCAGTGAAATGCAAATCAGGTTTTTAGGAGCGCTGTAATGCCTGAGATCTACCATTTCTTCCAACAACTGGTTAATGGATTGACCATCGGCAGCACCTACGCTTTGATCGCCATCGGTTACACGATGGTGTACGGCATCATTGGCATGATCAACTTCGCCCACGGCGAGGTGTACATGATCGGTTCCTATGTGGCCTTCATCGCCCTTGCCGGGCTGGCCATGATGGGCATCGACTCGCTGCCGATCCTGATGACCGTGGCGTTCGTCGCGACGATCTTCGTTACCAGTGCCTATGGCTACAGCATCGAACGGGTTGCCTATCGCCCCCTGCGTAACAGCAACCGTCTGATCCCGCTGATTTCCGCTATCGGCATGTCGATTTTCCTGCAGAACACCGTGCTGCTTTCGCAGGACTCCAAGGACAAATCCATCCCTAACCTGATTCCGGGGAGCATCTCCTTCGGCCCAGGTGGCGCGGAGGAAGTCCTGATTTCCTACATGCAGATCCTGGTGTTCATCGTCACCCTGGTGGCCATGACCCTGCTGACCCTGTTCATCTCCCGTTCTCGCCTGGGCCGCGCCTGCCGCGCCTGTGCCGAAGACATCAAGATGGCCAACCTGCTGGGCATCAACACCAACAACATCATTGCCCTGACCTTCGTCATCGGTGCCGCGTTGGCGGCGGTGGCGGCTGTATTGCTGAGCATGCAATACGGCGTGATCAACCCCAACGCCGGTTTCCTGGTAGGCCTGAAGGCCTTCACCGCGGCGGTATTGGGCGGCATCGGCAGCATTCCGGGCGCCATGCTCGGCGGGCTGGTGCTGGGCGTGGCCGAAGCCTTCGGCGCCGACATCTTCGGCGACCAATACAAGGATGTGGTGGCGTTCGGTCTCTTGGTTCTGGTGCTGTTGTTCCGGCCGACCGGCATCCTGGGCCGTCCGGAGGTTGAAAAAGTATGAACAAAAATCTCAAACAGGCGTTTTTCAGCGCCTTGCTGGTGTGGGCCGTGGCCTTCCCGGTGCTGGGCCTGAAGCTGAGCATCGACGGCATCAACCTGATCGTGCACAGCCAGGGGCCGTTCACCCTCACGGTGATCGCCGTGTGTTCGGTGCTGATGTTCCTGCGGGTGCTGTTTGACAAGCAGTGGAGCACCGTCACCTCCAGAGGCTCGGACCGCAAGCTGATCTCACCGGCAGTGAGCAACTTCCTCACCCTGCCCAAGACCCAGCGCTGGATCATCCTCGGCCTGATCGTAGTGGCGCTGGTGTGGCCGTTCTTCGGCTCACGCGGCGCGGTCGACATTGCCACGCTGATCTTGATCTACGTGATGCTGGGCCTGGGCCTGAACATCGTGGTCGGACTGGCTGGCCTGCTCGACCTGGGCTACGTCGGCTTCTACGCCGTCGGCGCCTACAGCTACGCGATGCTGTCGCACTACTACGGGTTGAGCTTCTGGATCTGCCTGCCAATCGCCGGCCTGATGGCAGCCACCTTCGGCTTCCTGCTGGGCTTCCCGGTATTGCGTCTGCGCGGTGACTACCTGGCGATCGTGACCCTCGGTTTCGGTGAGATCATCCGCCTGTTCCTGCGTAACCTCACCGATCTGACCGGCGGCCCCAACGGCATCAGCAACATCGAGAAGCCGACGTTCTTCGGCTTGACCTTCGAGCGGCGTGCAGCAGAGGGGATGCAAACCTTCCACGAGTTCTTCGGCCTGCCTTACAACTCGATCAACAAGGTCATCTTCCTTTACCTGGTAGCGCTGCTGTTGGCCCTGTTGGCGCTGTTCGTCATCAACCGCCTGCTGCGCATGCCGATTGGCCGCGCCTGGGAAGCCTTGCGTGAAGACGAAATCGCCTGCCGCGCATTGGGCCTGAACCCCACCGTGATCAAGCTCTCGGCGTTCACCCTGGGTGCCTGCTTCGCCGGTTTCGCCGGTAGCTTCTTCGCTGCACGGCAAGGGTTGGTGACGCCGGAGTCGTTCACCTTCATCGAGTCGGCGATCATCCTCGCCATCGTCGTGCTCGGCGGCATGGGCTCTCAGTTGGGCGTGATCCTTGCGGCCATCGTGATGATCCTGCTGCCGGAGCTGATGCGTGAGTTCAGCGAGTACCGGATGCTGATGTTCGGTGCGCTGATGGTGTTGATGATGATCTGGCGTCCGCAAGGCTTGCTGCCTATGCAACGTCCACATTTGGAGCTGCGTCGATGAGCCGCGAAATTCTGCAAGTCAGCGGCCTGAGCATGCGCTTCGGCGGCTTGTTGGCGGTCAACGGCGTGGCCCTGACCGTCAAGGAAAAACAGGTGGTGGCGCTGATCGGCCCGAACGGCGCCGGCAAGACCACGGTGTTCAACTGCCTGACCGGCTTCTACAAGCCAAGCGGCGGCACCATCCTGCTCGACGGCCAGCCGATCCAGGGCCTGGCCGGCCACCAGATCGCCCGCAGGGGCGTGGTGCGCACGTTCCAGAACGTACGTTTGTTCAAGGAAATGACCGCGCTGGAAAACCTGCTGATTGCCCAGCACCGGCACTTGAACACCAACTTCTTCGCAGGCCTGTTCAAGACTCCAAGCTTCCGTCGCAGCGAGCGTGAGGCCATGGAGCGCGCGCAGTACTGGCTGGAGAAGGTCAACCTGACCGAGTTCGCCAACCGTACAGCCGGCACCCTGGCCTACGGCCAGCAGCGGCGCCTGGAGATCGCCCGCTGCATGATGACCCAACCGCGGATCATCATGCTCGACGAACCAGCCGCTGGGTTGAACCCCAAGGAAACCGAAGACCTCAAGGCACTGATCGGCTATCTGCGCGAATCCCACAACGTGACCGTGCTGCTGATCGAGCACGACATGAAGCTGGTGATGAGCATCTCCGACCATATCGTGGTGATCAACCAGGGTACGCCCCTGGCCGACGGCACGCCGGAGCAGATCCGCGACAATCCTGAAGTGATCAAGGCCTACCTGGGGGAAGCGTAAATGCTCAAGTTCGAAAACGTTTCCACCTTCTACGGCAAGATCCAGGCACTGCACAGCGTCAACGTCGAGATCAACCAGGGCGAAATCGTCACCTTGATCGGCGCCAACGGTGCCGGTAAGTCGACCTTGCTGATGACCCTGTGCGGCTCGCCCCAGGCCCATAGCGGCAGCATCAAGTACCTGGGCGAAGAGCTGGTTGGCCAGCCTTCCTCGCACATCATGCGCAAGAGCATCGCCGTGGTCCCCGAAGGCCGCCGGGTGTTCGCTCGCCTGACGGTCGAGGAGAACCTGGCCATGGGCGGCTTCTTCACCAACAAGGGCGACTACCAGGAGCAGCTGGACAAGGTCCTGGAGTTGTTCCCACGTCTGAAGGAGCGCTACATCCAGCGCGGCGGCACCATGTCCGGCGGCGAACAGCAGATGCTCGCCATCGGCCGGGCGTTGATGAGCAAACCCAAGCTGCTGCTGCTCGATGAACCGTCGCTGGGCCTGGCGCCGATCATCATCCAGCAGATCTTCGACATCATCGAACAGCTGCGTCGTGATGGCGTGACGGTGTTCCTGGTCGAGCAGAACGCCAACCAGGCGTTGAAGATCGCTGACCGTGCCTATGTTCTGGAAAACGGCCGAGTGGTGATGCAGGGCACCGGCGAAGCATTGTTGAGTGATCCAAAGGTACGTGACGCCTATCTGGGTGGTTGATCGACATTGCACACAGAAAGGGCCTTCGGGCCCTTTTTTTGCCTGTGACAAAGGTGGCGGCCTCTTCGCGGGCAAGCCCGCTCCCACAGATACACCACTGTTCTCAAGTAGGTGGTAATCCTGTGGGAGGGCACCGGCGAAGCATTGTTGAGTGATCCAAAGGTACGTGACGCCTATCTGGGTGGTTGATCGACATTGCACACAGAAAGGGCCTACGGGCCCTTTTTTTGCCTGTGACAAAGGTGGCGGCCTCTTCGCGGTCAAGCCCGCTCCCACAGATACACCACTGTTCTCAAGTAGGTGGTAATCCTGTGGGAGCGGGCTTGCCCGCGAAGAGGCCTGCATGGGCCATCGAGGGCTTGTGATCCCCACCCAGCCTGAGTACCGTGGCCAGCTCTTTTGCAAGATTTCCGGAGCCCGCCCCATGCGCCTCACCCAATCCCTGCTGCTCACCGCCCTGCTGCCCTTGTTCGCCGGTTGCCAGCTCATAGCAGACAAGCCAAACGACCCGAACATCGGCACTACGCGCATGCAGGGCGAACTGAGCGCGGCAGGCGGCCAATTGTTGTTCAAGCCTTGCAGCGAACCTCGTCACTTCGTGATCAAGGACGTCGCCGGCACCGGCATCCTGCAGGAAGCCGCCAACCTGGCCGAAGACGCCAACGACAAGCTGTTCGCCGACGTGCGCGGCCGCCTTACCGGCAGCAAGCAGGTCAATACCGATGGCCAACTCGACGTCCGTCACCTGTATCGCCTCGAGCCCTCGACCAACGCCTGCGAAGACCCCAACTTCAAGCAGCTGACCTTGCGCGCTGGTGGCCATGAGCCGGAGTGGGACATCAAGGCCAGCGGCAAGGGCATGGTGCTCAACCGGGTTGGCCAAGAGCCACTGCCCCTGCCCTTTCTGGAAGAACAGGTCCCCGGCGGCGGCCTGACCCTGAGTAGCGAAGCCAACGGTAAACAGGTCGAGCTGTGGGTCTCCCCGCAGCGCTGCGTCGACAGCGCCACCGGTGCCATCCGCCACCTGCGCGCGCAGCTGAAGATCGACGGCCAGACCCTGCAAGGCTGCGGTTACTATGGCGGCGCTCGCGACAACTGATCGTCGGGCACTTTTATCCTGCCAGTCAGGGCGGCGAACAGCTTATACTTGGCGGTTTGAGTAAAGCCGCCGGCCGCCCATGGCCGGGATACTGGACCCTGCCATGCTACGAATCACCGAACTGAAGCTGCCCCTGGACCATCCTGACGAAGCCCTGCGCGAGGCCATCGTCCAGCGCCTGGGCATTAGCGATGACCAACTGCTCAGCTTCACCCTGTTCAAGCGCAGCTACGACGCCCGCAAGAAAAACAGCGAACTGCTGTTCATCTATACCATTGACTTGGAGGCAGCCAACGAAGCCGAGCTGCTGGCCAAGTTCGCTGACGATCGCAACATCAGCGTGGCGCCTGACGTCAGCTACAAGTTCGTTGGCCAAGCGCCGGCCAAGCTTGACCAGCGTCCGCTGGTGGTGGGTTTTGGCCCGTGCGGCATCTTCGCTGGGCTATTGCTGGCGCAGATGGGCTTCAAGCCGATCGTGCTCGAGCGCGGCAAGGAAGTTCGTCAGCGCACCAAGGACACCTGGGGCCTGTGGCGTAAAAGCGTGCTCAACCCTGAGTCCAATGTGCAGTTCGGCGAAGGCGGCGCTGGGACCTTCTCCGACGGCAAGCTGTACAGCCAGATCAAAGACCCGCAGCACCATGGCCGCAAGGTCCTGGAAGAGTTCGTCAAGGCCGGTGCGCCGGACGAGATCCTCTACATCAACAAGCCGCACATCGGTACCTTCCGCCTGACCGGCATGGTCGAGAACATGCGCGCCGAGATCATCGCCCTGGGCGGTGAAGTGCGCTTCGAGCAGAAGGTCAGCGACCTGCTGATCGACGGCGAACAACTCACTGGCGTGGTGCTCGACAGCGGCGAACAGCTGCACTCGCGCCATGTGGTCCTGGCCCTGGGCCACAGCGCCCGCGACACCTTCCGCATGCTGCATGGCAAGGGCGTGTTCATGGAGGCCAAGCCGTTCTCGGTCGGTTTCCGTATCGAGCACCCCCAAACCCTGATCGACAAGGCTCGCCTGGGCAAATACGCCGGTCACCCGAAGCTGGGCGCCGCCGACTACAAGCTGGTGTACCACGCCAAGAACGGTCGTTCGGTGTACAGCTTCTGCATGTGCCCGGGCGGCACCGTGGTCGCCGCAACCAGCGAGCCAGGCCGGGTGGTGACCAACGGCATGAGCCAATACTCGCGTAACGAGCGTAATGCCAACTCGGGCATTGTCGTGGGTATCGATCCGGAGCGTGATTACCCAGGTGGTCCACTGGCTGGCATCGAACTGCAGGAGCGCCTTGAAGCGCACGCCTATGTGATGGGTGGCAGCAACTATCAGGCGCCGGCGCAACTGGTCGGTGACTTCGTTGCCGGACGTCCTTCGACCGCGCTCGGCAGTGTCGAGCCGTCGTACAAGCCGGGGGTGACCCTGGGTGACCTGGCGCCGAGTCTGCCAGACTTCGCTATCGAAGCGATTCGTGAGGCGCTGCCAGCCTTCGACCGGCAGATCAAGGGCTACAACCTGCACGATGCAGTGCTGACCGGGATTGAAACCCGCACCTCTTCGCCGCTGCGTATCACCCGTGACGCGAGCTATCAGAGCGTCAATCTCAAGGGGTTGTTCCCGGCCGGTGAAGGCGCGGGTTACGCGGGCGGGATTCTCTCGGCGGGCGTCGATGGCATTCGCATCGCAGAAGCGGTAGCGCGCGATATCCTCGGGCTAAATGGGTAAACTGGCGTCAGCCATCGCGGGGCAAGCCCGCTCCCACGAGCTTAATTGCGCGTCATCGTGGGAGCGGGCTTGCCCCGCGATAGGCAATAAAAAACCCCGACCGGCGCTGCCAAGTCGGGGTTTTGTTTTTCAGCGAATTGCTTAGTGGGTCACACGGCTGGTGCCGTCGACGGTGACGATGCGCACTCGCTCACCCACGCGGAAAATTTCGTTTTCCTGCACCGCCTGCACATAGGCGCGCATATTGCCGTCGTCTTCACGCACGGTGACCTCGACACCTTGGGTACGGGTAATGCCCTCTTCGGCGGCAGAGCCCGCCAGGCCACCGGCCACAGCGCCGATTACCGCAGCGACGATGCTGCCCCGGCCACCACCGATAGCACTACCGGCAACACCACCGACGATAGCGCCCGCGCCACCGCCGATTGGGGTCTTGGTGCCTTCGATCTTCACCGGGCGCAGCGATTCGATGGTACCCATGCGCACGGTCTGCACGCGGCGGGCCTCATCACGGGAATAGCTGTCACCGGTCAGGCTCGACGCACAGCCGCCGAGCAACAGCGACAGGGTGGTGAAGCTCGCCACCAGCAAAACAGATTTACGCATGGGTTGAATCTCCATAAGTCAGGTGTCCATTAGACTCCGCAGGTTGACGGCTGTCACGACACATACGTTACAAATTTGTTTTCATTCAGCTCTGGTACAGCCGCCGTGCTGTCACTATTTAGTCAGACCAAGGATAGCCATGGATTACTTCATCGTCTTGGTAACAACCGTCGCAGGCCTGTATTTCCATGGCTGGCTGTATCTACGCATGCGCCGCTGGATGGACCGCGATCTGGCGTTGTCGATGGCTGGAAAGGATGATGATAAACGCGCCTACATGCTGCAGCGCCTGGAGCTGGCGCGCGCGCAAAAGATCAAACGCAAGGCATTGGCGGCCTGGCTGGAACGCGAGGCCGCCAACTATCGGGCTTAAGGTGCCAGGCGCTCACGCAGCCATTGGCCCTCGACGTGGCGATAATTCAGGCGGTCATGCAGGCGACTCGGCCGCCCCTGCCAGAACTCGATTCGCTCAGGCAGCAGACGATAACCGCCCCAATGCTCCGGGCAGTGCGGCTGGCTGTCGGAGAAGCGCGCTTCGGTCGCCTTGACCAAGCCTTCCAATTGCTCACGCCCGGAAATGACCTGGCTCTGCGGCGATGCCCAAGCGCCCAGGCGACTGCCCAGCGGACGCACCTGGTAATAAGCGTCCGACTCCTGCGCGGTAACTTTCTCCACTTGCCCTTCGATTCTCACCTGGCGCTCCAGCGCCGGCCAGAAGAAGGTCATGGCAGCGTAGGGATTGGCCAGCAGCTGCTGGCCTTTGGCGCTGTCATAGTTGGTGAAGAAGGTAAAACCGCGCTCATCCAGTCCTTTGAGCAACAGCACCCGGCAATGCGGGCGGCCGTCGGCATCGACTGTGGCCAGGGTCAGGGCATTGGCCTCCACCGGTGGCTGCTCGGTCTTCACCGCATCAGCGAACCATTGGTGGAACAGGGCGAACGGCTCGCCCGGAGCCTGGCTTTCAACCAGGCCATCCCGGGTGTAGTCGCGGCGCATATCGGCCAGGGATTGGGTCATGACTGCGTTTCCTTGACGATCAGTTGGTCTTCGCAGGGCTATTGGCAGCTACTTTCTTATCGGTTGCGGCCTTCTTGGCGGCAGGTTTTGCCGCGGCTTTTTTGGCAACGGGCTTGGCTGCGGGTTTCTTCGCCACTGCCTTGGCCGGTGCTTTCTTGGCGGCCGGCTTGGCGGCGGCGGCTTTCGCTGCAGGCTTACTCGCAGCCTTAGCTGCCGGAGCCTTGGCATCTTGCACTGCAACCATGGCGGCTGGAGTCGGTGCTGGTGCGGCCTGCTGATACTTGGCCAGCAGCGCGACCATGGTGTTCTGCGGGGTCAGCAACATTTCCACACGGCGGTTCAAGGCCCGGCCTTCAAGGCTGTCGTTGGCCGCACGCGGCATCACCGAACCCATGCCCTTGAGGGTCAGGCGGTCTCGCTGCAGGCCGCTGAGGCGGAAGATCGCCGATACCGAAGCAGCGCGTTCCAGGCTGAGCTTCTGGTTGGCAGCAGCCACACCGCTGCTGTCTGCATGGCCGAGCACCAGCACAGCGGTCTTGGGATCGACCTCTACCGCCTTGGCCACGCGAGTAATCGGCCCCAAGCTCGCTGGCAGCAGCATGTTCGGGCGATCAGGGTTGTACGAACCCTCCACCGGAATAATCACCGCCATGACATCTTCACGCCGCTCGACTTCGAACTTGCTGCCCTTGACCGCCTCACGCAGCTTTGGCTCGTACTCGTCCAGCCAGGCCTGGGTGGCCTTGTGATCGATCTTCGGTACGACAGGGCCTTTGGCTTGCTTGTCGTCACCACCAAATGGCCACCACCAACGGCTGGCGCTATCGGCTTTGGCGTCAGCCTTGGCGACCTTCTCGGTCACTGCTTCTTTCACTTCCTGTTCGGCGACCTTGTCGGAGCCGAAAGGCCACCAGCTGAGGCCGCCGTCTTTGGCAGTACCTTGCGAGTGGCTGGCGCAGCCGGTCATGGCCAGGCACAGGGCGAGTGCTAAGGTTTTATGTGAAGACATCAGCGATACACCATGAATTAGAAAGAAATTTTGCCCACACACATGAGGCGTTGGCATTGAGGATAGTCAAAGGGTCGGGCCAATACCCGCGTTACCCGATCAAAGGCAAGTGCCAAGTACACGCACCAGCTGTTGCGCCCGCGGGTCCATCAGCACGTAGGGGCCGAGCGTGTTGGTGACGAAACCAAAGGCGACATCGTGCTCGGGATCGGCAAAGCCGACCGAGCCACCCGCTCCTGGATGGCCGAAGGCGCGGGCGCCCAGCCCGAAAGTGGCATTGGCGACCGTGGGCTGATCAAGCATGCAGCCCAGGCCGAAGCGGGTCTGGGTCAACAGGGTACGATCCTGGCCAAGGCTATGTTCGCGCGTCAGCTCATCGAGCAATTCAGACTCCAGCAGGCTGCCATCGAGCAGACCGGCATAGAAACCGGCCAGGCTGCGAGCATTGCCATGGCCATTGGCCGCCGGCTGCTGCATCCGTCGCCACTCCGGCTTGTTGGTGCTGGTGAGAATGGCTGGCGGGTTGGTAAAGGCTCGCGTCGACAGCGCTTCAGGCTCGCGCAGGGTCACCTGCAGCAAACGCTGTGCAGCAGCGTCGCCAGGGTTGCCTTTGCCGCGAGCAATGTGCGCGACACGGTGGAACTCTTCATCCGCCAGGCCGACATGAAAATCCAGGCCCAGGGGTTTGGCGGTACGCGCGACGATCGAGTCGCCCGGGCCACGGCCGTCAGCGCGGCGAATCAGCTCACCGATCAACCAGCCATAGGTAATAGCGGCGTAGCCATGCTCGGTGCCCGGCGTCCACCAAGGGGTCTCAGCAGCCAGGGCAGCGGTCATGGTCTGCCAGTCATAGAGTGCTTCGGCGGGCAGCAGTTCCCGGATCGCCGGCAGGCCAGCGCGGTGGCTGAGCAACTGACGTAGGGTCACCTGCTCCTTACCGGCCTGGGCGAACTCCGGCCAGTAGCGCGCCACGGGCGTGTCCAAGGCCAGTTTGCCCTCGCCGACCAGTTGCAAGGCGGTAACGGCGGTAAAGGTCTTGGTGCAGGAGAACAGATTGGCAATGGTATCGCTGTGCCAAGCTTCGCGGCCGTCCTTATCGGCGCTACCGGCCCACAGGTCGATCACGGTCTCGCCGCCGACCTGGATGCACAGCGCGGCGCCGCGCTCCTGAGGATCCTCGAACAATGCGGCAAACGCTTCACGCACTGCCTCGAACTTCAGCTCATAGTGACCCTGGATCTGCACCCGCCTACTCTCCGTACGACTCGTCTTCACAAAGTCGTGCATTGTTTCAGTAGTTGGCGGTTTTGCAAACTGAATGTGGCCGGATGGTCGTAGGGAAAAGTCGACAAACGGCACCGAAATGCCGCTTTATGACCTACGGAGCAGGCTTGTTCAGCGCCTTGCGCAACTCATCCATTACCTGCTGATTGCTCCTGCGCACCGCTTCGACAAAACCTGGATATGGCACATCGGTAATTGCAATCAGCCCCAAGTGCCCATTCTCGCCATCGAGCAAGCGCCCACTGGCCGGTTGGTCGAGGTACTGGAACCAGTGCGCGCCGACAATCATCGGTTGAGCCAGCGCAGCCTTGAGGAAGTTGGCGTAAGCCGGGCCGCGATCTTCCTCGCGTACCAGCTCCAGCGGCCCCGGCCAGAATGGCCCACGGTCGCGGGAACCGAACTGGAATTCGGACACCAGCAACGGCTTGTCCAACTCGGCAAGCCGAGCGAAATCGTAGCCATCTTCAGGCTTGAGGGTATAGAAGTTGAAACTCAGCACGTCGCAGAACTCGGCGCAGGCTTTCACTGCCTCTGGAGTACTGGCCGCATAGCGCCCGCCCAGCAGCAAGTGGTTGGGGGCATGCCATTTCAGCGAGTCGGAGAGGGTTTTGAAGTAGGTATTGGCGAATACCTGCTGGAAATGCTGATAATCGCGCTCGATTTCCGGATGCTGCGCATTGGGCAGCGGCGCTTCGAAGCCTGGGTCTTCCATCAGTTCCCAAGCTTGCAGGTCTATACCCCAAGCCTTGGACAGACCTTCCTGGTTGCGGTACTTGTCGCGCAGCTGCTTGAGAAACGCGCGCTTGGCCGGTACATCGGTGGTCAGCCTCAGGGTGCCGAAGGCCAGCCCATAGCGGGCCTTGGGATCATCACCTGGCGCTGCCCAGGCCAGTTCATTGTCGGCGAAGTAGCCAATCAGCCAAGGATCATCGCGGTGATCACGGGCGGCGATGGCTACGGCGCGCTCGGTCGCCATGGCAAAGCGTGGATCGAACGGATCGGGCATGCGCCCCCACCAGTCCATACCGGTACTGATGCTGGCGTAGTCGCCAACGATTGATAACGGTAGTGTGTAGGGCACTCGCTTGGCCAGGCCAAGGGCCGGATCGCTCCAGTTACCCAGGGTATTGAAGCCCCAGGCCTGCATGCGATCGAGGGTGTGGCTCTGCCAGCGTGCTGCGTCGAGGGCCGCCGGTGTGCAGGCAACGGGTGGTTGCCCTTCTACTGGCGCCGGACAAGGCTGGCCATGCCCACGATGCAGGTTGGCAGCATAGAAGTCGAACCAGCGACCTTTGTTGAAATTACGCCCCTGCGACGAGGCATTGCCATCATCGTTGTTGCCTTGGCCATAGAACGCGGCGAGACGCTCGCCTTCGCCCGGCAAGGCGATGAACATGCTTTCGCGTCCGCTTATATAGGTACGACCGCCGTCGGCGGCCACCGCATTGATGCCGAGCGAATAGAACGGGTGCCCCTCTGGGGTCACCAGGAACCAGCGGCCATCACGCTTTTCCGTACGGAAAAACCCTTTGGCTTCAAAGGCCGGGCCGGCGATCAGCCCACCGTAGCTGTCCAATTGCTGTTTGCCGCGCTCTGCCAACCAGCCTTTGAGCTGAGCTTGTTCGCGGGTATCAGCGGCCTTGAGCTGATCATCGTTGACGATCTTTTCCGGCCAGCGTCCCCGGCTGGACTGGCCATAAGCATCGATCAAACCGTCGTAGGCGGCCTTGAACGCCAGGTCGTCATCCTGGATACCGACTTTCTCGATCAGCAGGCTTTGGGCCACCTTGGGTCTTGGAATGCTCAAGGTAACCGAACTGATCTGCTTGAGATCGACTTCACCGACGCTGCTGGTCAGCAGCAGACGTTGCCCTTGATAGGTCCACGGCATGGGCGGCCCCGCACGCATGCCCTGGCTCAATGGCGAGCTGGCCTTGAGCGGAACCATCACTGTCTGCGCAGGCCCGGCGGGCAGGTCGATACGGCTGGTAAGCGTGCGGCCATCACTGCTCTGCACCGTGACATCCACACTCAAGGCCCAGTCCATAGCGCTTTGCAGGCGCAAGGTCAGCGCCTGACCGGCAGACCAGTCCCAGACGCCGCTCTGCGGGCTGAGGCCCAGTGTCGGCCGCTCCACCGGATTGAACACCACCCGCCGCAGCACCTCGCCCTCGGCCGTCTGCTCCGCGTTGTACTGCGGCATGCCCGCATCAGCGGTGATCACATTGACCACTGAAGCCGGCCGCACAAAGCTGAACAACGTCTGCTGCGCGGCCAGCAACGGCGAGCTGAACAACAGCGTAAGTACAGCGGGCAAGGTGCGATGGAGCATAGGGCTGGGGCTCTCCTTCAGAGCCCTCATGGACCCTTGACTGAGTGATGGACAACGGGCCGGGGCGTCTTGCTCCGGCCGTCAGGAAATCTCCCGCCTAAATGGCGGCAGCGCATTGAGAATAGCCTTGCCGTAGCGCTGGGTGACCAGGCGTCGATCAAGCAAGGTGATGACGCCGCGATCCTGCTCGGTACGCAGTAAGCGACCGCAGGCCTGGATCAACTTGAGCGAGGCGTCGGGTACGGCAATTTCCATGAACGGATTGCCACCGCGGGCTTCGATCCACTCGGCCAAGGCCGCCTCGACCGGATCGTCCGGCACCGAGAATGGGATCTTGGCGATCACCACGTGCTCGCAATAGGCACCCGGCAAGTCGACCCCCTCGGCGAAGCTGGCCAGGCCGAACAGCACACTGTGCTGGCCATCGTCGACCCGCGCCTTGTGCTTGTTGAGGGTTTCCTGTTTGGACAGGTTGCCCTGGATCAACACCAGTTTGCGCCAGTCACGGTCCAGGCCATCGAACACGTCTTGCATCTGTTTGCGCGAGGAGAACAACACCAGCGCGCCGCGGGCCTCCTCGAGCATTGCCGGCAGTTCACGAATGATCGCTGCCGTGTGCCCAGCAGCGTCACGCGGATCAGCGCCCAGGTCAGGCACTCGCAGCAGGCCAGCATCGCCGTGCACGAACGGGCTGGGCACCACGCACGTCACCGCGTCGCGAGGCAGGCCCGAACGCATGCGGAAGCGGTCGAACTTGCCCAGCGCGGTGAGTGTGGCCGAAGTCACCAGAGCGCCGTGGGCGACGCTCCACAGGCTGCGGCGCAGCATTTCGGCGGCAAGGATCGGGCTGGCGTTGACTTCGATGTCGAATAACGCACCGGTTTCGGCCAGCGTCAGCCAGCGCGCCATTGGCGGGCTGTCTTGCGGGTCTTCGGCGGTAAACGCGGTCCATAGCTCCCAGTTGCCCTGGGCGCGGGTCATCAGGCTGCCGAACAGTGGATACCACTCTTCGGCCTGGTGGCTGGCAATACCGATGTTGTTTTCCCCGTCCATGCCTTCCTTGAGCAGGTCGGCCAGACGGGTGAACAGGTCGTTGAGACGCGAGAAGCCCTTTTTCAGCTCCATGCCGACCTCGCGGATCTGCTCTGGTACCACTCCACCCTCGAAGCGGTAGCGTGGGCGCTCACGGCCTTCGGTGTCTTCGCCGGGGCGGAAATCCGCAACCTGCTCGCACAAGGTGAACATGAACTGCTGCTGGGTGCGGATTTCGCGGGCCAGCTCCGGCACCTGTTCGATGTACTTGCCCAGGTCACCCGGCAGCGGATGCTGGGCGAGCAGCTTGGTCAGGTTCTTGGCCGTCTGCTCCAACCAGTCGGCAGTGGAGCGCAGGCGCGAATAATGCGCGAAGTGCCCGATCGCCTTGTCTGGCAGGTGATGGCCTTCGTCGAATACGTACATGGTGTCACGCGGGTCGGGCAGTACCGCACCGCCACCCAAGGCCAGGTCGGCCAGGACCATGTCATGGTTGGTGACGATTACATCGACCTTACCCATGCCCTCGCGTGCCTTATAGAAGACGCATTGCTGGAAGTTCGGGCAGTGGCGACCGGTGCACTGGCTGTGGTCGGTGGTCAGGCGCGCCCAGTCCTGGTCTTCGAGGGTTTCCGACCAGCTGTCGCGATCACCGTCCCAGCGATTGCCGGCAAGCTTCTCGATCATGCTGTTGAACAGCTTCTGGCTGCGCTCGTCGACTTCGATGTGAAAGCCTTCTTCCTCGAACAGCTGGGCGGTCGCCGACTGGGCGTGACCTTCCTGCAGCAGCACGTCGAGCTTGGACAGACACAGGTAGCGCCCGCGCCCCTTGGCCAGGGCGAAGCTGAAATTGAGCCCGCTGTTGCGCATCAGGTCGGGCAGATCCTTGAACACGATCTGCTCCTGCAAGGCCACGGTCGCGGTGGCGATCACCAGGCGTTTGCCGGCAGCCTTGGCGGCGGGAATCGCCGCCAGGCTGTAGGCGACGGTCTTGCCGGTACCGGTGCCGGCCTCGACCGCGACCACGGCCGGCTCGCCCGAGCGGCGACCTTCGTCGTCGCAGGCGATATCGCCGAGCACTTTCGCCACTTCGGCGATCATCAGGCGCTGGCCATAGCGAGGCTTGAGGCTCTTGGCTTCGAGAAAACGCGAGTAGGCGCCCTGGATGGTGGCTTTGAGTTCGTTGCTGATCATGGTCTGCAGGCGCCCGAAGGGCTGGATATATTTTCAGTGTTTCGCATGGGGCGGCTATCATACCCCGCTATCGCCCTTTGTGCCGCATGGAGATCCTGATGCTTGCCTTTGCCTTGCCCTACACACTGCATGTTTTGGCTGCCCTGGTCTGGGTTGGCGGCATGTTCTTCGCCTGGCTGGTACTGCGCCCGGCCACGGTTGCCGCCTTGGAGGGGCCTGCGCGGCTGCGCTTGTGGGTGGAAGTTTTCCGACGTTTCTTTGGCTGGGTCTGGGCGGCGGTAGCGGTTTTGGCGATCAGTGGTATCGGGATGTTGCATTTGCGTTTTTCCGGGTTTGAAACGGCGCCTCGGTATGTGCAGGTGATGATTGGGGGTGCGATTGTGATGTTTGCGCTGTTCATGCGGGTGCAGGCGTTGATGCTGCCGGAGCTGCGGGCGGCGGTGCAGGCTGGGGATTGGGCGGCTGGGGCTGGGGTTTTGGCGCGGATTCGGCGGATGGTGGGGGTTAATTTGCTGGTGGGGTTGGCGGTGGTTGGGGTCGCTAGTTCGCGGGTTTTGGTTTGAGGTTGGGCTGGGGCTGGGGCTTTTAGAGTTTGAGCTTATCCGTTTGATGTGGCGGCGCTGCTGGCCCCTTCCGCCCTTACGGCGGCCTACTTTGGTCTTGGCCAAAGTAGGCAAAGCCGCTCGCTCCTGCATACGGCCCCTGCGCTGCGCTCCGGGGTCCCTTCGCGCCGGCGCCTTCCGGGCCCGCGCGGCCTACGATTTGCTGCGCAAATCTACATCTCGCGCCTTCGGCTGCGCCGAAGGGTGCTGGCGCACCTGGCCCTACAGGCACCTCTGCTCAGCCTCCTGAAGTCGCGAATCTGCGTCGCCTGGAGTTGCGCGCATAAAGATCAAGAGCAGGCGAATCGCTGCGCTCTCGCTAAAGCCAAAGCCAAAGCCAAAGCCAAGTTTGTATTTTTGATTTGTGGGGTTTGGCCTGGCCTCATCGCTTTGACTTTTCCCGCGATGAGGCCTGAGGGAACGCTTGCGCTACTTCGCGACCACGCGTTCAGAAGGGCGTCGGGCGCCGGCTACGAGCTTCTCCACCGCTTTGCTCGCCGCTACCATGCCAAAGGTCGCCGTTACCATCATCACTGCGCCGAAGCCGCCGGAGCAGTCCAGGCGCACGCCCTCGCCGACGAAGCTTTTCTGCAGGCAGACACTGCCATCACCCTTGGGGTAACGCAGCTGCTCGCTGGAAAACACGCAAGGTACCCCGTAGTTGCGCGAGGTATTGCGCGAGAAGTTGTAATCGCGGCGCAGGGTCGAACGCACCCGCGAGGCCAGCGGGTCGTTGAAGGTCTTGTTGAGGTCGCCGATCTGGATCTGGGTGGGGTCGATCTGCCCGCCGGCGCCGCCAGTGGTAACGATGCCGATCTTGCGTCGACGACACCAGGCGATCAGCGCCGCCTTGGCCATCACGCTGTCGATGCAGTCGATCACACAGTCCATCTGCTCGGTGATGTACTCGGCCATGGTTTCGCGGGTGACGAAGTCAGCCACGGCATGCACTCGACAGGCCGGGTTGATCGCCCGCAGGCGCTCAGCCATGACCTCGACCTTGGCGCGCCCAACTTGGCCCTCCAGGGCGTGCGCCTGGCGGTTGGTGTTGCTCACGCAAACGTCGTCCAGATCGAACAGGCTGATTTCACCCACCCCGCTACGGGCCAGCGCCTCTGCGGCCCACGAGCCCACGCCACCAATGCCGACAATCGCCACGTGGGCATCGCGCAGGCGTTGCAGCCCCTGGTCGCCGTACAACCGGGCGACGCCGGCAAAGCGTGGATCTTCTGTGCTCATGGCCAATACCCCGAAAAAACCGGCGCGCATTATACGCCAATCGAGCGCTCCCAGGGCCGCAGCACAGCGCCGCCAATTGGCACCTTCCCTACCATCCCTGCTTTAATGTCCTACCACGCAACCAGATATGGAAGACAATAGAGCGGGATCAGAACTTCATCCTCTGCGGAAAATCCAATCAACTACCTTCCCAGGTAAGCGTAGGACTCACGCCCCTGTGGCGCCCGCCCGCTCCCTTCATCGGAACCTTGAAACGCTTATGTCATCACGCAAATTCGGCCTCAACCTGGTGGTGGTGCTGGCCATCGCCGCGCTGTTCACCGGGTTCTGGGCGCTGATCAATCGCCCAGTGTCGGCCCCTGCCTGGCCGGAACAGATCTCCGGCTTCTCCTACTCGCCGTTCCGCTTGGGCGAAAGTCCGCAGAAAGGCCAGTACCCAAGTGACGATGAGATGCGCCAGGACCTGGAGCAGATGAGCAAGCTGACCGACAGCATTCGCATCTATACCGTCGAGGGCACCCAGGCAGAGATCCCACGCCTGGCCGAGGAACTGGGCCTGCGCGTCACCCTGGGCATCTGGATCAGCCCCGATCAAGAGCGCAACGAGCGTGAGATCAGCAAGGCCATCGAGCTGGCCAACACCTCGCGCAGCGTGGTCCGGGTGGTAGTGGGCAACGAGGCGCTGTTCCGCGAAGAGATCACGCCTGAGGCATTGATCCAGTACCTGGATAGGGTCCGCGCGGCGGTGAAAGTACCGGTGACTACCAGCGAACAATGGCATATCTGGAAAGAACACCCAGAGCTGGCCAAGCACGTCGACCTGATCGCCGCGCACATCCTGCCGTACTGGGAGTTCGTGCCCATGCAGGACTCGGTGGAGTTCGTTCTCGACCGTGCCCGCGAGCTCAAGCTGCAGTTCCCCCGCAAGCCGCTGCTACTCTCGGAGGTTGGCTGGCCAAGCAACGGCCGCATGCGCGGTGGCGCCGATGCGACCCAGGCCGACCAGGCGATCTACCTGCGCACCCTGGTCAACACCCTCAACCGCCGCGGCTACAACTACTTTGTCATCGAAGCCTATGACCAGCCGTGGAAGGCCAGTGACGAAGGCTCGGTGGGCGCCTACTGGGGCGTGTTCAACGCCGAACGCCAGCAGAAATTCAACTTCGAAGGGCCGGTGGTGGCGATCCCGCAATGGCGGGCACTGGCGGTCGCCTCGGTGGTGCTGGCAATGCTCGCCCTGACCATTCTGTTGATCGACGGCTCGGCCCTGCGCCAGCGCGGGCGGACCTTCCTGACCTTCATCACCTTCCTGTGTGGTTCGGTGCTGGTATGGATTGCCTACGACTACAGCCAGCAGTACAGCACCTGGTTCAGCCTGACCGTGGGCTTCTTGCTCGCGCTGGGTGCGATCGGCGTGTTCATCGTACTGATGACCGAAGCCCATGAACTGGCCGAGACGGTGTGGACCGCCAAGCGGCGCCGGGAGTTTCTCCCCGTGCAGGGCGATTCTGCCTACCGGCCGAAGGTCTCGGTGCATGTGCCCTGCTACAACGAGCCGCCAGAAATGGTCAAACAGACCCTCGATGCCCTAGCCGCGCTGGATTATCCGGACTACGAAGTGCTGGTGATCGACAACAACACCAAGGACCCGGCCGTCTGGGAGCCGCTCAAGGCCCACTGTGAACTGCTCGGCGAGCGCTTCAAGTTCTTCCACGTCGCGCCGCTGGCCGGTTTCAAGGGCGGTGCGCTGAACTATCTGCTGCCACACACTGCCAAGGACGCCGAAGTGATCGCAGTGATCGACTCGGACTACTGCGTCGACCGCAACTGGCTCAAGCACATGGTGCCGCACTTCGCCGACCCGAAGATCGCCGTGGTGCAATCGCCACAGGATTACCGCGATCAGCATGAAAGTGCCTTCAAGAAGCTGTGCTACAGCGAATACAAAGGCTTCTTCCACATCGGCATGGTGACCCGCAACGACCGTGACGCGATCATCCAGCACGGCACCATGACCATGACCCGGCGCAGCGTCCTGCAAGAGCTGGGTTGGGCCGAGTGGTGCATCTGCGAGGATGCCGAACTGGGCCTGCGGGTATTCGAGAAAGGCCTGTCCGCCGCCTATGCGCACAACAGCTATGGCAAGGGCCTGATGCCCGATACTTTCATCGACTTCAAGAAGCAGCGTTTCCGCTGGGCCTACGGCGCGATCCAGATCATCAAGCACCACGCCCGCGCCCTGCTGCGCGGCAAAGGCAGCGAACTGACCCGTGGCCAGCGCTATCACTTCCTGGCCGGCTGGCTGCCGTGGGTCGCCGATAGCATGAACATCTTCTTCACCGTCGGCGCACTGCTGTGGTCGGCAGCGATGATCATCGTGCCGCATCGGGTCGATCCGCCGCTGATGATCTTCGCCATTCCGCCGCTGGCGTTGTTCTTCTTCAAGGTCGGCAAGATCCTGTTCCTCTACCGCCGCGCGGTCGGCGTCGACCTAAAAGATGCCTTCGCCGCAGCGTTGGCGGGGCTGGCGCTGTCGCACACCATCGCCAAGGCGGTGTTGTATGGTTTCTTCACCAGCAGCATGCCGTTCTTCCGTACCCCGAAAAATGCCGACAGCCATGGCTTGCTGGTGGCGATTTCCGAAGCGCGCGAAGAGCTGTTCATCATGCTCTTGCTGTGGGGCGCTGCGGCCGGGATCTATCTGGTCCAGGGCCTGCCGAGCTCGGACATGCGTTTCTGGGTGGCGATGTTGCTGGTGCAGTCGTTGCCGTACCTGGCGGCGTTGATCATGGCCTTTCTGTCGTCGCTGCCCAAGCCTGTCGCAAAGTCTGTTGAGCCCTCGACTGCTGCCCAAGGCTAAGGGGCACGTGGGAACGGGCTTATTCCGTGATAGCGAGTGTGGATTGAACATCGCTATCGCGGGGCAAGCCCGCTCACAGGCCCTTCCCACAAGGTCATTGGCCTCTTGCCGCCTGCCCTGGGCGTGCCCGGCGAGATCATTTGATATAAGATAACGCCCCTGATTTCCCGCCTTGCCTTGCCCCCGGAGTTCCCCATGACGGCCCCAGCCGAGCTCTCGCCTACCCTTCAACTGGCCTGCGACCTGATCCGCCGCCCCTCGGTGACCCCGGTCGACGCCGACTGCCAGACCCAGATGATGAACCGCCTGGGCGCCGTCGGCTTCCAGCTCGAACCGATGCGTATCGAGGACGTCGATAACTTCTGGGCCACCCACGGCACCCAGGAAGGCCCGGTACTGTGCTTCGCCGGCCATACCGACGTGGTCCCCACTGGTCCGGTACAGCAATGGCAGCACGAGCCGTTCGAAGCGCTGATCGATGCCGACGGTATGCTCTGCGGGCGTGGCGCGGCCGATATGAAAGGCAGCCTGGCCTCGATGGTGGTGGCCAGCGAGCGCTTCGTCCACGACTACCCCAATCACCGCGGCAAGGTCGCCTTCCTGATCACCAGCGACGAAGAAGGCCCGGCCCACCATGGCACCAAAGCCGTGGTCGAGCGCTTGATCGCGCGTAAAGAGCGCCTGGACTGGTGCATCGTCGGTGAGCCGTCGAGCACCAACCTGCTCGGCGATGTGGTGAAGAACGGCCGCCGCGGCTCGCTCGGCGCCAAGCTGACTGTACGTGGCAAGCAGGGCCATGTGGCCTACCCGCACCTGGCGCGCAACCCGATCCACCTGGCCGCGCCAGCACTGGCGGAACTGGCTGCCGAGCACTGGGACGAAGGCAACGCATTCTTCCCGCCGACCAGCTTCCAGATCTCCAACCTCAACTCGGGCACGGGCGCGACCAACGTGGTTCCGGGCGACCTGACGGCGCTGTTCAACTTCCGCTTCTCCACCGAGTCGACCGTCGAGGGCCTGCAGGCGCGCGTCGCCGCCATCCTCGACAAGCACCAGCTGGACTGGTCGATCGACTGGGCACTGTCGGGCCTGCCGTTCCTCACCGAGCCAGGTGACCTGCTCGATGCGGTGTCGGCCAGCATCAAGGCGGTGACTGACCGTGATACCCAACCGTCGACCAGCGGCGGCACCTCCGACGGCCGCTTCATCGCCACCATGGGTACCCAGGTGGTCGAGCTCGGCCCGGTCAACGCCACCATTCACCAGGTCGATGAACGCATCCTGGCCAGTGATCTCGACCTGCTGACCGAGATCTACTACCAGACCCTGGTGCGGTTGCTCGCCTGATGCTCGCCTGCCCGCTCTGCCAGGCAGCCCTGGCCCCCCTGGACAACGGCGTAGTGTGCCCTGCCGGCCATCGCTTCGACCGCGCGCGCCAGGGCTACCTGAACTTGCTGCCGGTGCAGCACAAGAACAGCCGCGACCCAGGTGACAACCAGGCCATGGTCGAGGCCCGCCGCGACTTCCTCGACGGCGGCCATTACGCGCCGGTGGCGCGGCGCCTGGCCGAACTGGCTGCCGAGCGCCAGCCCGGCGTCTGGCTGGATATCGGCTGTGGCGAAGGCTACTACACCGGGCAAATTGCCCAGGCCCTGCCGGCGGCGCAAGGCTATGCCCTGGACATCTCCCGCGAGGCGGTCAAGCGCGCCTGTCGCCGCGCGCCAGAGGTGACCTGGATGGTCGCCAGCATGGCCCGGGTGCCATTGGCCGATGCCAGTTGCCAGTTCATCGCCAGCGTGTTCAGCCCGCTGGACTGGCAAGAGGCCCTGCGCCTGCTCAGCCCAGGCGGTGGCCTGATGCGGATCGGACCGACCAGCGGCCACCTGATGCAATTGCGCGAGGTGCTCTACGATGAAGTACGCCCCTACGCCGACGACAAACACCTGGCATTGGTCCCGCAGGGCATGGCCCATGCTCATAGCGAGATCCTCGAGTTCCGCTTGAGCCTGGCCGCGCCCAAGGCCCGTGCCGACCTGCTGGCCATGACCCCACACGGCTGGCGCGCCAGCGCCGAGAAACGCGCACGGGTGATCGACCAGCCCGAGCCGTTCGAGGTCACGGTTTCCATGCGTTATGACTATTTCGTGCGCCAAGACTGAGCACACCCGGAGCCTTTTTATGCGCCAACCCGATATCGAGATCTACCTCAAGGACAGCGACGTCGACCACAAGCAGATTTCTGCCTGGCTCGCCCAAGCGCTGGGCCCTTGCAGCGAATGGAAGCAAAAAGGCCAGACCTGGAAATGCCTGGCAGGTAACATTCCGGTCACCTGGTTACCCAAGGCTGTAGGGAAATGGAACAGCTTGTACCTGGAAAGCGACCAGACCCCATGGGACGACGACATCGCCTGCGCACGTGCAGCCTTTGCCGCGCTAAACGTGGAAATACGTTGCGCACCCGGTAGCTGGGCGGAAGAACAAGGGGAAGAAGATGCCGATCGCTGGATCCGCATCAGTGCCGACGGTGAAGAGGAAATCACCTGGCGTACGAGCTGAAGCTCGTTGCGCTTGGCATCAGGCTGCAAGTTCCACGGTCAACTTGCAGCTTGAAGCTTGAGGCTTAAAGACCGACTACATCCTCGGCCTGCAGGCCTTTCTGGCCCTGGGTCAAGTTGTACTCGACCTGCTGCCCTTCGACCAGGCTACGATGACCCTCACCGCGGATTGCCCGATAGTGGACGAATACATCCGCCCCACCTTCGCGCTGAATGAAGCCATAACCCTTGGCATCGTTGAACCACTTTACATTCCCAGTCTCACGAGACGACATCTGAACTACTCCAGTTTTTTATTGTGAAGATCGCCTTGCTGACACAGGTTCTCCACCCTGTGCCGACACAGCTTGCCGAAATATCCTGCAAGGTGCGGACCGAGTATATGACAGAGAACAAAGAAAATTCATGACCGCCCCGTGAATTGCAGATTTTTGCTGAACTTACGCCGATACGGCAGACTAACTGATTGTAAATAGACCCGATCCTCTCATCAGGGCACACACATTCCATGACCCGTTCTCCCTTGCGTCGCCTGATCTTCGGCGCCCTGCGCCGCGTGCTGTACCTATGGGTGCGCTCCGAGACCATCAACCAATCGTCCCTGACCCTCAAGCTCGATCGCAGCCGCCCGGTGTTCTACGCCCTGCCCTCGCCGTCACTGACCGACCTGGCGGTAATCGATCGAGAGTGCACCAAAGCGGGGCTGCCGCGCCCGGTATTGCCCGTTGTCGTGGGCCCCTTGCAGGAACCGGCCGCATTCTTCTACCTGACGCCAGACCCGGACTGGCTCGGCCGCCAGGATAAACGCGGTGCACCGCCAACGCTCGAGCGGCTGGTCGCGGCGATCAGCCAGCACGCGGAGGAAGACGCGCAGATCATTCCGGTGAGCGTGTTCTGGGGGCAGACCCCCGCCAGCGAATCGAGCCCATGGAAGCTGCTGTTCGCCGATAGCTGGGCCGTCACCGGCCGCCTGCGACGCTTGCTGACCATCTTGATTCTTGGACGCAAGACCCGCGTGCAGTTCTCCGCGCCTATCCACCTGCGCGAGCTGGTCGAGCACAACAAGGGCCACGAACGCACGGTGCGCATGGCTCAACGGCTGATGCGGGTGCATTTCCGCAACCTCAAGACGGCAGTGATCGGCCCGGACATTTCCCACCGGCGCAACCTGGTCAAGGGCCTGATCCACGACCCGTTGGTGCGCCAAGCCATCGCCGATGAAGCCGAACGGGAGAAAATCCCACTGGCCAAGGCCGAGGCCCAGGCCTTGCGCTACGGCAACGAGATCGCCTCGGACTACACCTACACTGCGATCCGCTTCCTGGAGGTCGTGCTCAGCTGGTTCTGGAACAAGATCTACGACGGCATCAAGGTCAACCACATCGAGCAGGTGCAGGGCATCGCCCCCGGCCACGAAGTGATCTACGTGCCGTGTCACCGCAGCCATATCGACTACCTGCTGCTGTCGTACCTGCTGTTTCGCAATGGCCTGACCCCGCCGCACATCGCTGCCGGCATCAACCTCAATATGCCGGTGATCGGCGGGCTGCTGCGGCGCGGCGGGGCGTTCTTCATGCGCCGCACCTTCAAGGGCAACCCGTTGTACACGGCCGTTTTCAACGAGTACCTGCACACCCTGTTCACCAAGGGTTTTCCGGTGGAATACTTCGTCGAAGGCGGGCGTTCGCGTACCGGGCGCATGCTGCAACCGCGCACCGGCATGTTGGCGATCACCCTGCGTAGCTTCCTGCGTTCCTCGCGTACGCCGATTGTCTTCGTGCCGGTGTACATCGGCTACGAGCGCGTGCTGGAAGGCCGCACCTACCTGGGCGAGTTGCGCGGCGCAAGCAAGAAGAAGGAGTCGATCTTCGACATCTTCAAGGTCATCGGCGCGCTGAAGCAGCGCTTCGGCCAGGTCTACGTCAACTTCGGTGAACCGATCCGTCTGGCCGGCTTTCTCGACCAGCAGCAACCTGGCTGGCGCGAGCAGGCGCTCGGTCCGCAGTTCCGCCCGGCCTGGCTGAATGAAACCACCACCCGCCTGGGCGAAACCGTGGCCCGCCACCTCAACGAGGCGGCGGCGATCAACCCGGTCAACCTGGTGGCCCTGGCGCTGCTTTCGACCAGTCGCCACGCCCTCGACGAACGCGCGCTGGTGCGCATTCTCGACCTGTACCTGGCGCTGCTACGCCAAGTGCCCTACTCGTCGCACACCACCTTGCCCGAGGGCGATGGCCTGGCCTTGATCAAGCACGTGCGGGGCATGGACCTGCTGGCCGAGCAGAACGATGCGATGGGCCGCATCCTGTACCTGGACGAAGCCAACGCGGTATTGATGACCTACTACCGCAACAACGTCATGCATATCTTCGCCCTTCCAGCGTTACTGGCAAGCTTCTTCCAGAGCAGTTCGCGGATGAGCCGCGAGCTGATCGGCCAGTACGTCAAGGCGCTGTACCCGTACCTGCAGGCGGAGCTGTTCCTGCGCTGGGCGCCCGAACAACTGGACGAGGTCATCGATCAGTGGCTGGCAGCTTTTGTCGAGCAAGGCCTGCTGCGCTTCGAAAACCAGGTCTACCTGCGCCCGGCACCGAGCTCACGGCAGTTCGTGCTGTTGACCTTGCTGGCCCGCACCATCACCCAGGCCCTGCAACGCTACTACATGGCCACCTCGCTGCTGCTCAACAGCGGCCAGCAGACCTTGAGCGCCGAGGAGCTGGAAGACCTGTGCGTGATGATGGCCCAGCGCCTGTCGATCCTGCATGGCCTCAATGCTCCGGAGTTCTTCGACAAGACCCTGTTCCGCCACTTCATCCAGACGCTGGTGCAACAAGGCGTGCTGCGCCCGGACAACAACGGCAAGCTTGGTCATCACGACAAGCTCGGCGAGCTGGCCGAAGGGGTGGCCAAGCGTGTGCTGTCGGCAGAGCTGCGTCTGTCGATCCGCCAGGTAGCGCTGCATCGCAATGATCTATAGGGACAGCTTTCCAACTTACTCATACTCCTGCCAACACACAGACTCGTCAGTGCGCGATAACCGCGCACTCACTATTCTTCGTGGCAGGAGCCATGTTATGAGCAAAGTAAACTTTATCGAGTTGTTTGGTTCATTAAGTTTAGTAGATATACCCCACTATGATGCAACACCACATCAAGTCATTATTGCTTTGACCCCACCCACAGTCACTGAACTACGCGACGCGAGGTCTTACTGCATTCAGCAATATAGTGGCACCCGCATCCCCTTCCAATTGACCGTGGACACCGGCGCTTTTGAAGCGGGCGAGGCGCTCGAGCTGGAGGCGATAATTCAGGCGGGCTTCGGGCCTGACAGCAATAAGGAACGGGTAAAAATCCCACTGATGCTCAATCATGCTACAGCACGCGTGGAGCAGAACATTACCGTCTCAGGTTCGAGCACCTCAGCGACCCAACCACCCGCCTCAACAGTGTTCACTGAAATTCATGGCGATATTTCAATTCCTCAGATCGACGACCTGGAAGGTCACCAGCTCATCATTAGCTTAAATGAAGTAGGGTTGAATGATGACCTGCAGCCTTTCTTCAATAGGATCAGCGAAACCAGTTATCAGGTTCGCACACTTAAGGCGCCCTTCTCTCTTCGATACGATAACAACGTATTGACCAGCGGGCGCAGCTATGACCTTCTTTTTATCCTGCGCGCGCCTTCAGGTAAATTTGTAGCCGGCCGAAACCTGAGAAATATCGACCTGGCTGAACTCACTGAAGCCCAGCAGGTGACGCTGGGACGGCCGAGGGGATAAGGCACTCCCGAAGTGAGTCCTGAACACTAGCAGGGCTCACTATCGGCGAAGAAAATCCGCTAAAGTCCCTGGGGTTGGCCACAAGCCAGCCCCAGGACTACGGAGATTCCATGAAAAAGCTCGTTATGCTGTGTTGCGCATCCCTGCTCGCAGCCTGTTCCAGCACCACCCCGTCGAACCAGGCCAGCCTGGATGGCGAAGTCTTCTACCTCCAGCGCATTGCCTTGCCACCGGCCGCTACCTTGAACGTGAGCCTGCAAGACGTATCGCTGATGGACGCCCCCGCCGTGACCCTGGCCAGCCAGGCCGGCCCAGTCAAGGGTAACGTACCGCTGCCGTTCCACTTGACCTACGACCCAGCCCAAATCAAGCCTGGCCATCGCTATGCGGTCAGCGCGCGCATCGAACTGGACGGCAAGCTGCTGTTCATCAATACCGAACACCACGGTGTCCAGCTCGACGGCAGCGATGTGCAGCCGGTGCGGATCAAGGTCGATCCGGTTCGCTGATCCCCGTTTATTCATTTGCATAAGGAAGTCCCCATGATTCGCTCCTCCCTGCGCCTCACCACCCTGTGCGCCGGCCTGCTGCTGTCTGCCAGCGCCCTGGCGGTGTCGCTTGGCGACCTGACCCAGAACGATGCGGCTGGCGGCCTGAAGGACGCCCTGACCCAAGGCGCACAAGTTGCCGTCAAGCAACTGAGCACCCCTGGCGGTTTCAGCAACAATCCGGACGTGCGTATCGAGCTGCCGGGCAACCTGGGCAAGGCCGCCAAGGCGATGAAGATGTTCGGCAAGGGCGACCAGGTCACAGCCCTGGAAGACAGCATGAACAAGGCTGCCGAAGCTGCGGTGCCACAGGCGCAGGCGATTCTGGTCGACGCCGTGAAGAAGATGACCGTGACCGATGCCAAGGGCATTCTCAGCGGTGCAGATGACTCGGCAACCCAGTACTTGAACAAGAGCAGCCGCGAGCAGATTCGCGCCAAGTTCCTGCCAATCGTCAAGGCGGCCACCGACAAGGTTGGCGTGGTTCAGCAGTACAACAGCTTCGCCGGCCAGGCTTCGGCCCTGGGTCTGGGCGATGCCAAGAGCGCCAACGTCGAGAGCTACGTGACCGAGAAGGCACTGGATGGCCTGTTCGAGATGATCGCCAAGCAAGAGCAGAGCATTCGCCAGAACCCGGCCCAGGCGGCGACCAGCCTGGCCAAGAAAGTCTTCGGCGCACTTTGATGTAACTGTTGGGGCTGCTTTGCAGCCCCAATCTCATCAGTCTTTCCTGACCCTGAACCACGCCGCATACAAAGCCGGCAAGAACAACAGGGTCAACACCGTGGCGACGATCAAGCCCCCCATGATCGCCACCGCCATTGGCCCATAGAAGACACTGCGCGACAGCGGAATCATCGCCAGCACGGCCGCCAACGCGGTCAGCACGATCGGCCGGAAGCGCCGCACCGTGGCCTCGATGATCGCCTGCCAACGTTGCATTCCTGAGGCGATATCCTGCTCGATCTGGTCGATCAGAATCACCGAGTTACGCATGATCATCCCCGCCAAGGCGATGGTGCCGAGCATGGCGACAAAGCCAAACGGCTGGCGGAACACCAGCAGGAACAGGGTCACGCCAATCAGCCCCAGCGGCGCGGTCAAAAACACCATCACCGTACGCGAGAAACTGCGCAGCTGGACCATCAGCAGGCTCAGTACTACCACGATGAACAGCGGCATGCCGGCATTCACCGACTTCTGCCCACGCTCGGAGTCTTCAACGGTGCCGCCCACCTCCAGCAGATAGCCGTCTGGCAAGCTGGCGCGTACGTCCTGCAAGGTCGGCGAGATCTGCTTGACCAAGGTCGCCGGCTGCTCCTTGTCATAGATATCGGCACGTACGGTGACCGTCGGCAGGCGATTGCGGTGCCAGATGATGCCCTCTTCAAAGCCGTACTCCAGCGTCGCCACCTGCGACAGGGCAACACTCTGGCCATTTTCGGTGGGCAATGCCAGGCTGCCGAGATTGGCCAGGTCACTGCGCTCTTGTTGAGTGCCGCGCAGGAGGATCTCGATCAGCTCGTTGTCTTCGCGGTACTGGCTCACCGTGCTACCGGTCAACGAACTCTGCAGGAAGCTCGCCAGGTGCGAAGTGCTCACGCCCAAGGCGCGCGCGCGGTCCTGGTCGATTTCCAGGAACACCGCCTTGCTCGGCTCTTCCCAATCCAGGTGCACATTCACCACGTGCGGATTCTCCCGCACCTTGTCGGCGACTTTACGGGCCAGAGCGCGGACCTTCTCGATGTGCTCGCCGGTCACCCGGAACTGCACCGGGTAGCCCACGGGTGGACCGTTTTCCAGGCGCGTGACCCGCGAGCGCAGCTCTGGGAACTGCTCATCGAGCGTGGCAATCAGCCAGCTACGTAGCGCTTCGCGATCTTCCAGCGATTTGGCCAGGACCACGAACTGGGCGAAACTCGCCGCCGGCAGCTGCTGGTCCAGCGGCAGGTAGAAACGCGGTGAGCCGGTGCCGATATAGGCCACATAGTTATCGATGCCGTCCTGGGCCTTGAGCAGCCCTTCGAGTCGCTTGACCTGTTCGGCGGAGTTGCTCAGCGAGGCGCCTTCGGCCAGTTTCAGGTCGATCATCAACTCAGGCCTGCCCGAGGCCGGGAAGAACTGCTGCGGCACGAAGCGGAACAACAGGATGCTGCCGACAAAGGCGGCGATGGTCAGCAGGATGACGGTCTTGCGCCGCCGCACGCACCACTCCACCACGCGCCGTACGCGTTGATAGAACGGTGTGGCGTATGGGTCTGGCGCATGCCCATCGTTACCCTGGCGCGCCGCGTGCAGCTTGGCCAGATCTGGCAGCAGTCGCTCCCCTAGATAGGGCACGAACAGCACTGCCGCGACCCACGAGGTGAGCAAGGCGATGGTCACCACCTGGAAGATCGACCGGGTGTACTCGCCGGTGCTCGACGCCGCCGTGGCGATCGGCAGGAAGCCCGCCGCCGTGATCAGGGTGCCGGTGAGCATCGGGAAGGCGGTACTGGTCCAGGCGTAACTCGCTGCCTTGAAGCGGTCGAACCCCTGTTCCATCTTGATCGCCATCATTTCCACGGCAATGATCGCGTCGTCCACCAAGAGGCCCAAGGCCAGCACCAACGCCCCGAGCGAAATCTTGTGCAGGCCGATACCGAAGTAATGCATGGCAGCGAAGGTCATGGCCAGCACCAGCGGAATCGCCAGGGCCACGACCAGGCCGGTGCGCAGCCCGAGCGAGAAGAAGCTCACCAACAAGACAATGACCAACGCCTCGACCAGTACCTGGACGAACTCGCCAACACCGGCCTTCACCGCTGCCGGCTGGTCGGACACCTTGCGCAGCTCCATCCCCGCCGGCAGGTTGTGCGCCAGCCGCTCGAACTCACCTTCAAGGGTCTTGCCCAGCACCAGGATGTCGCCGCCATCCTTCATCGACACCGCCAGACCAATGGCATCTTCGCCCATGAAGCGCATGCGCGGCGCGGGCGGGTCGTTGAAACCGCGGTGCACCTCGGCCACATCGCCAATCCGGAAGGTGCGGTCACCGACCCTGATCGGGAACTGGCGGATCTGCTCGACGCTGTCAAAACGTCCACTGACGCGCAATTGCAGACGCTCGCTGGCGGTTTCGAAGAAGCCTGCGGTACTCACCGCATTCTGCTCCTGCAGCGCTTGCTGAACCGCCGCCAGCGGCACACCGAGGGTGGCCAGCTTGAGGTTGGACAGCTCGATCCAGATCTTCTCGTCCTGCAGGCCGATCAGCTCGACCTTGCCCACATCCTTTACCCTTTGCAGCTGGATCTGGATGCGGTCGGCGTAGTCTTTGAGCACGGCGTAATCAAAGCCGTCACCGGTCAGCGCATAGATATTGCCGAAGGTGGTGCCGAATTCGTCATTGAAAAATGGCCCTTGGATTTCCGGTGGCAGGGTGTGGCGAATGTCTGCGACCTTTTTACGAATCTGGTACCACAGCTCCGGAATATCCTTGGAATGCAGCGAATCGCGGGCCATGAAGGTCACCTGCGACTCGCCCGGGCGGGAGAACGAGACGATCTTCTCGTACTCGCCCGTCTCCATCAGCTTCTTTTCGATGCGCTCGGTCACCTGGCGCGAGACCTCCTCGGCCGTTGCCCCGGGCCAGAGGGTGCGGATGACCATGGCCTTGAAGGTGAACGGCGGATCCTCGCTCTGCCCCAGCTTGGTGTAGGACATCGCGCCAATGGCCGCGAGCAGGATCATCAGGAACAGTACGATCTGGCGATTGCGCAGCGCCCAGGCGGATAGATTGAAACCCATCGGGACTTACTCCTTGGCCGCCAGGTCTACTTCACGGTTGGTGCGATCCACCGGTCGCACTTGCTGGCCTTCGCGCAATACATGGCCGCCTGCGGCAACCACCCAGTCGCTGGCTTCGAGGCCTTCGAGCACGGGCACGTTGTCCGCGCCATAAGCGCCCAGGCGCACTGCGGCACGGTGCAAGCGTTTGTCCTGGCCGACACGCCAGACATAGGCCTGGCCTTGTTCGGCAGTCACCGCCGACAGCGGCACCGACAGCGGCACCTGGCCGTCGTGGGCAATGAACACCCGCGCGCTCTGGCCCAGTTCGGCCGGCGTCTTGGTCGAATTGAAGGCAATTCGCGCGGCAAAGGTGCGCGAGCGTGGGTCGGCTGCTGGCGACAGCTCGCGGATATGGGCCTCGAAACGCTGGTTGGGGTGCGACCACAATTCGACGCTAACCTTCTGCCCCACCGCGAAGCGGGCGAACTGTTGCTCTGGCAGGCCGATGACCACTTCACGTTCGCCATCGGCGGCCAGGGTAAACACCGTTTGCCCGGCGGCCACGACCTGGCCGACCTCGACCTGGCGCTTGGCGATCACCCCCGCCTGCGGCGCACGCAGCACGGCGTAGTCGGCCTGGTTGCCGGCGACATCGAACTCGGCCTTGGCCTGCTTCAGACGGGCAAGCCCGGCGCGATAGAGATTCTCGGCGTTGTCGTAGAGCGAGCGGCTAACCATTTGTCGATCGAGCAGCTTCTGGTAGCGGTCACGCTCGGCCTGCACCAGGGCCAGATTGGCTTGGGCAGCGGCCAGTTGGGCGCGGTTAGCTTCCAGTTGCAGGCGGACGTCTTGCGGGTCGAGTTCAGCCAACGGCTGCTCGGCCTTGACCCGCTGGCCCTCCTCGACCAAGCGCTTGCTTACCTTGCCGGCGATGCGGAACGCCAGCTCCGGCTCGAACCGCGCCCGCACCTCACCCGGGTAGCTGTCGGCAGCCGCAGCGGCGGGTTGGGGCTGAACCACCAAGGCCGGGCGGGGTGCGGCCGGTGCTGCGGTCTGCTGACCACAGGCGGCCAGCAGCAAGGCCGCGGTGGCAGGCAAAGCGATGGACAAGGCATGACGCAACATGATGAATGACCTTTCGCGAAGAGCACTTCGAATATTTATACTGCCGAGTATATTAAATCAGGGAACCGAAGCCGGGAAGCTGGCGTCGCACAGATAATCAACATTAACGATTGGTCGCAGATTGCAGCCGGAGCGCGCCTGACCCGGTAAGATGGGCGACTGTTCACCTAGATGCGGATTCCAATGTCCAACGACGCACCCATCGGCCCTGGCCGGCCGAAGGACCTGGCCAAACGAGAGGCCATCCTCGAAGCGGCCAAGGCGCTGTTCCTCAGCCTTGGCTATGCCAACACCAGCATGGATGCGGTCGCTGCGGCGGCAGGTGTTTCAAAACTCACGGTCTATAGCCACTTCACCGACAAACAGACCTTGTTTGGCTCGGCGGTGATGGCGACCTGTCAGACGCAATTGCCTGAGCTGATCTTCGAATTGCCCGACGGCGTGCCGTTGGATCAGGTGCTGTTGAACATCGCCCGCGGCTTCCAGGCGCTGATCAGCAGTGACGAGTCGGTGAAATTGAGCCGTTTGATCATTGCCCTGGGCAGCCAGGACCCAGGCTTTGGCCAGTTCTTCTACGAAGCGGGGCCCAAGCAGGTACTGGGCGAGATGGAGGCGCTGCTGCGCTCGGTGGCTGAGCGCGGGTTGTTGCAGATCGATAACCCCTTGCGAGCGGCCGAGCATTTCTTCTGCTTGATCAAGGGCGCGCCGGATTATCGCTTGCTGCTGGGCTGTGCGCCGGCGTTGTCGGTGGATGAGGCAGAGGTGCATGTGCGCGAAGTGGTGGGCTTGTTTATGCGGGCTTATCAGTTTTAGGTTTTCACCCCATCGCGGGCTTGCCCCGCGATGAGGCCCATGCCAATTAAATTACAGCCGCTGCAAAATCAACTCTCCCGCAGCACCCGCCAACCCAGGTTGCCCCGGCTCACCCGCACGCCCATTGGCCCCAGCATCGGTGCGATACACCAGACAGCCTTTGCTAGAGCCTCCTGCCCCAGCCTTGCCGGCAGCACCCGGCTTACCCGGCGCACCACCCTCCAGGCGAACCTGCACACGCTCCTGCGGATAGCCCTCAGGCAAGGCAAGACGGATCCGCCCACCGGCCGCGCCGTCATGGCCATTGCCGCCATTGTCGCCATTAGCCCCACGGCTAGCCTGCCCCCAGGTGCAACCACCGGCCTTGCCATTGGCGCCATCGAGGCCGACATACCCAGGCGCCCCAGCCCCACCGCGAGCATCGATCGCCAGCCGATCCGCCTCCAGCGCATGCAGTTGCACATCCAGATTGCGCCCCGGTCGAGCAGCCCGCTCATAGCTGCCCGGCGCGCCTGGCGCACTGATCTCACTGCCTTCGGCAAAACGGGCACTGCCCGCTTCGATACTCAAGGCAGTTTCAGCCGGCGCCACGGCAATTCGCGCATCACGGCCAAGCTCCAGTTGATCGACTTTCAGCGAGGTCAGCGACGCCGGTAGCAACAACGTCGCAGAATCCGCAACGCGTAGGTGCTCAAGGTGCACGCTGCTGGCTTTATTGGCCAAACGCAGCACCGAATGGGCGGCGACTTCCAGGCTTTCGGCGTGAGCCAGCGGGCTGGTCAATGCAACCAGCAACATCAATTTACGCACGGCGCGGCGCCTCCTGCGGCTTGGGAATGGACATTACATGGAAAATCCCCGTCAGCAGGATCTGCAGACGGTCGAACCAGCGGTGGCTGCGTTGGCGCAGGCTGGCGTTGAAGAACAGCACTTCGAGCACATGCAGGCTCAGCAGCAAGATACCCGCAGCATTGATCAGTAGATTGAACGGCAGCGGCTGGGGCATCAGCCAGTTCACCAGCACCACCCACCAGAACACCACGGTCAGGGCCTTGCCCAGGCCCAGGATGAACTTCATACCTCGCCCCCTGAGTTGTTGTTATGACGAAGCGGCCCGTTCGAGCGGGCCGATTCGGCAACAGTAACCGCATGGCAGAAAGCGCGCCAGAGGGGTTCAGTTCAGGTGCAGTTCCACCCGTCGGTTGAGCGCGCGGCCTTCCTCGGTGTCGTTGTCGGCCACCGCTTCGCTCTTGCCGCGGCCTTGGCTGGTCACCTTGCTGGCCGCCACTCCCTGGCTGATCAGGTATTCGGCGACACTGCTGGCACGGCGTTCGGACAAGGTCTGGTTATAGCTGTCGGAGCCTACTGCGTCGGTATGGCCTATGACCTTGATGCTCGTCACGCTGGGGTCATTGAGCTTGGGCAGCACATCATGCACTCGTTGCTGGGCGGCAGGCGTGAGGGTGGCCGAGTTGAACGCGAACAGCACCTGGCCTTGGTCGTCCAGGGTGATCACCTGGGAAGTGGCTACAGGCTCTTGCGGCGTTCCGCTGGCAGGTGGATAGCCCACGAACGGACAGCCCATATGATCGACCTGGGTGCCAGCCGGCGTATCCGGGCAGCGGTCGCGGCGGTCGAAGACGCCGTCGCCATCCTCGTCGCCATCCTGGGCATAGCAGATCAGACCGCCCGCGATCGCCCCGGCCGCGCCAAGCCCGGCCGCCCAACTGGAACTCTCGATAGCGCCCAGGCCACCGCCGGCCAGCCCGCCAAGCAGGCTGCACAGAGGCCACGTCCTTTGATTGAGGGGCGCACTGCCGTCACTGTGGGTTGCGCAGCCTGTGAGCAGACTTGACGCCAACAGCAACGGCAAAGCCGCCTTCGACATAACACTCATGGTGAATGCTCCTGTGTCACCGGCCGCTACCGGTCTGACAGGAGTAAAGACGCGCCCGCGCCACTTCTCAAGGCGCGGGCACGTGCCATCAACGCTGGATCTTGATTTCCGTACGCCGGTTCATGGCCCGCCCATCAGCGGTAGCGTTGTCGGCCACTGGCTGGGTTTCGCCAGCGCCAACCACCGAGACGAAGCTGCTGCGCGGCACTCCACTTTCAACCAGGTAATCGGTGACCGAATGGGCCCGACGCTCAGACAGTTTCTGGTTGTAGCTGTCGGAGCCGACGCTATCGGTGTGCCCGGTAACGCTCAAGCGAGCGCTGGCCGCCTCTTGCTTCAATCGTGTCGCGATGGTGTTCAAGCGCTCCTTGTCGGCGGCGGTCAGGCGCGCGGAGTCGAACTCGAAGTGAACATCGCGAATGACAATGACCTCTTCCTTCTCGACCACCACCTCCTCGACCACGGCAACCGGCTCAGGCGGGCAGCCATTGGCGTCGACCTGCACCCCACGTGGGGTACCGGGGCACTTGTCGCGGCTGTCCGGCACGCCATCACCATCTTCGTCACCATCGCCGTGGGCCCAGCAGTAACCTGCCGCCAGGCCACCGCCCAGTAGCGCGCCCCAACCCGCCCAGCTGGAACTCTCGATGGCGCCAAGCGCTGCGCCGCCCACACCCCCGACGGCAGCACACTTCGGCCAGTCGGTTTTTTGCAAACCTGCACAACCAGTCAACACACTGGTGAGCAGTACCAGGGGTATCGCTGTGCGTACTATGCTCATTTTGTTGCGTCTCCTAGGGGGAATCGGCAGATGGCCGATCCCTGGGAGTAAAGACCGCACATTTCCTCTCTGCCAGCGATAAGCCACGATGCGCTTTGCCCGCGCGCCGGGGACGGCTAGTCTTGAACACCCCCAACGAGGATTGGCAATGACCGACGGTTTTTCCCAACGCACCCCGCAGCAGGCACTGGCAGCCTTGCTGGAACGCTTCACGCCGCAGCGACTATTGCTGGTGGGCACGCGCTTTCCCGCCTTGGACGCGTTCGCCCAGGCCCACCCCGAGGTCACGATAGAAGTGGCCGAACCTGGCGCATTGCCGGCTCCAGTAGCGGCGCAACGTTACGATCTGGCCGTGCTGGTCGATTGCCTGGAGCACCTGTCCAAGCGCAACGGCCTGCAACTGCTCGGCGGCATCCGCAACCTCAATGCCAGCCGGGTCGCGGTATTGGCCGACCTGGCCGCCTGCGGCTGGCACGACACCGATTTTTTCTCCCTGGCAATGTCGGCGAGCGAGAAATTCCGCCGTGACCAACAGGTATTGAGCCTGTTCACCTATGATCTACATGACTACAAGCAAGTCCCGGACTGGCTCAACGCCAGGTTCTGGGCCAACCCTGAAAATTTTGGCAAGTATTGGTGGTGATTTGATGAGTGTCTCGGTCTGCCCCTGTGGCAGCGGCAACCTGCTCGACGCCTGCTGCGGGCATTATCATTCCGGTACCCCGGCCCCCGACGCGCAGGCGTTGATGCGTTCGCGCTACAGCGCCTATGTACTGGGCCTGATCGACTACCTGGTGGCGACCACCCTGCCTGCCCAGCAAGCGGGCCTGGATCGCGACGCCATCGCGGCGTGGAGCGCGCAAAGTACCTGGCTGGGCCTGGAAGTGGAGAGCGCCGAGGTGCTCGGCGGCCAACCCGAGCATGCCTTCGTCACCTTCACCGCGCGCTGGCACGATGCACAAGGCGAGCATGCCCATCGCGAACGCTCGGCCTTCGTCCAACGGGATGGGCGCTGGTACTTCATCGACCCGACCGTAGGCCTGAAGGCCACGCGCAACGACCCCTGCCCCTGCGCCAGCGGGCAGAAATTCAAGAAATGCTGTTCCAGTTACGTCGGTAGCTGAGCATGAGCGCCCTGGCCCGCCTGCTGCTGCTCAGCCTGGTGCTGCTGGTAGCCGGTTGTGCCAGCTGGGGGGGCGACGACTGGCGCGAACCTGAGGTGCATCTGGTCAAGGTCGAGACCGTCAAGGCGCGTTTGCACCAGCAGGAGTTCGTGCTGCACCTGCGGGTCGACAACCCTAACGACAGTCGCCTGTTCATTCGCAACCTGGGGTATTCGCTGCGGCTCAATCAGCTGACCCTGGTGGAGGATGAAACCAGCGTCTGGCGCAGTGTCGGCGGGCACGCCCGGCGGACCTTCAAGATCACCGCGCGAACCAACCTCTGGCAGCACCTCAAGCCCCTGGCCAAGCTACTCAAGAGCCGCCAGCCGCTGCGCTATCAACTGCAGGCTGAGCTCAATACCGGGCTGATCATCTGGCGAAGCCTGCACTTGTCGCGCAGTGGTGAGATAATGCCCGGCGATTTCAACCCGGAGTGACCCGCAATGACTCAACAACCCCATGTCCATGGCCCTGACTGCAACCACGATCATGATCACCACCACGATCACGACCATGGCCATGTGCACGGCCCGCACTGCAACCACGGCCACCAGGAGCCGGTGCGCAACGCCCTGAAGGACGTTGGCCGCAACGACCCATGCCCGTGCGGTAGCGAAAAAAAATTCAAGAAGTGCCACGGCGCCTGATCCACACCCGGTACTAGCCTCTTCGCGGGTTTACCCGCGAACGAGCGCAGCTCGATCTCCCGCCCGGCGACCACTGGGCAGCCCCACGAAAATAAAGCTTTGCAGCACCTTGCATGGCGCCCCCTCGCTCACTACCTTAGCGCCTTTCGAACCCCGCCACGCCTTGCAGGAGCCTTGTCATGGCCGCGCCCGCCTTTCCTCCCATCCGTCCCCGCTTCGCCGCCATGGCGCTGCTCAGCCTGTTCGGTCTCGCCGGCTGCCAGATGGGCGGCTATCAGGACAGCGTGCCACCGACCACTGGCGTGCAGCCACTCAAGGGCCTGGCGCAGAACGTTTCGGTACGCCGCAACGCCATGGGCGCGCCGCTGATCGAGAGCAGCAACTTCCACGATGCGCTGTTCAGCCTGGGCTACGTGCATGCCGGTGATCGCATCGAGCAGATGATCAGCATGCGCTTGCTGGCCCAGGGCCGTTTGGCCGAACTCGCAGGCCCCGAGGCGCTGGATATCGACCGCTTGATGCGCGCCGCCAATCTCAAGCAGAACGCAGCCCAGCTGTACGCCGATGCGTCGCCGCGGCTCAAGCGCTTCTTCGAGGTCTATGCGCGCGGGGTCAACGCCTACCTGTTCCGCTACCGCGACAAACTACCGGCCGAGCTCGCCCGCAGTGGCTATCGCCCGGAATACTGGAAGCCCGAGGATTCGGCCCTTGTATTCAGCTTGTATGCCTTTAGCCAATCGGTGAATGTCCAGGAAGAGCTGGCAGCCCTGACCCTTGCGCAAAAAGTCGGCAGCGACAAGCTGGCCTGGCTGCTGCCGGGGGCACCGGACGAACCGCTGGCCGAAGCTGAAGTCGACAAGCTTAAGGGCCTTAATCTGGCTAGCCAACTGCCAGGCCTGGCAGCCTTGGCCAGTGCCAGCCAGAAGCTGGCCGACCTCGGCCTGCTTGGCAGCCCAGGCTCGGCCAACCTTGCCCTGGGCCCGCAGCGCAGCCGCAGTGGCAAGAGCCTGTTGGCCAGTGATAGCCGCGCCGCCTGGGCGCTGAGCCCGGTCCAGATCCATACCGGCAAGTACCAGGTCGCCGGCCTGTCGCTGCCGGGCTTGCCGATTCTGCTCGGCGGCTACAACGGCAAGCTGGCCTGGAGCAGCAGTGCGGTCATGGCCGACAACCAGGACCTGTACCTGGAACAGGTCCGCCGCCAGGGCACGCAACTGACCTACCTGGCCGACGGCAAGTGGCTGCAAGCCCGCGCCCGTAGCGAAACCTTCTTCGCCCGCGGCCAGCGCCCGCTGCGCGAAGTCATGTACGACACCCGCCACGGCACCCTGCTCGGCCAACCGGGCACTAACGGCCTGGGCCTGGCCCTGAGCCTGCCGCAGCTCAAGGGTGATCGCAGCCTCGATGCGCTGTTTGACCTGACCCGTGCGGCCAACGTTGAGCGCGCCTTCGACAGCACCCGCGAGGTCGGTGCAGCCGCCCTGAACTTTGTCTTCGCCGAGCCCCAGCACATTGGCTGGCAGGTCAGCGGCCGCTACCCCAATCGCCGTGAAGGCCAGGGCCTGCTGCCCTCGCCAGGCTGGGACGGGCGGTATGACTGGGACGGCTATGCCGACCCGATGCTGCACCCCTACGATCAGGACCCGCCAGCAGGCTGGATCGGCCACGCCAACCAGCGCAGCCTGCCCAAGGGCTATGGCATGCAGCTGTCCAACACCTGGTACTACCCGGAGCGCGCCGAGCGCCTGGCGCAGTTGGCAGGTAACGGCCGTCATGACAGCCGCAGCCTGATGGCGCTGCAGAATGACCAGGTCACCTTGCTTGCGGACAAACTCAAGCAGATGTTCGACGCTCCAGGCATGGCCCAACCGCTCAAGCAGGCCATCGATGCCCTGCCCGGAGCACAACGCGACAAGGCCCGCGACGCCCTGGCCCGGCTCAAGGCCTTCGATGGCCGCCTGAGCCCGGTGTCGGCGGATGCCGCGCTGTACGCGCTGTTCTTGCAGGAAGTGGCCCGGCAAGCCTTCCTCGACGAGCTTGGCCCTGAGTCCAGCCCCGCCTGGCAGGCATTCGTCAGCAACGCCCAGTTGTCCTATTCGGCCCAGGCCGACCATCTGCTGGGCCGTGAAGACAGCCCGTTCTGGGATGACCGCAGCACTTCAGGCAAAGAAGACAAACCCACCATCCTCGCTCGCAGCCTGGCCGGCGCAGTGGATGCCGGCACTGCGCAACTGGGCGCTGACCGTCGCGCCTGGCAATGGGGCAAGTTGCACCAGTACCGCTGGCCAGCGGCCAACTACCATGGCCTGGGCGATGCCATCAGCCGGGCGCCAATCGCCGCCGGTGGTGATTTCAGCACCTTGGCGATGACCCCGTATGGCTGGGGGCGCAACTTCGACACGCAACTGCCGGCCTCGGCGCGGATGATCGTCGACTTCGGCCAGGCAGAGCCCTTGCAGCTGCTGACCAGCAGTGGCCAGTCCGGTAATCCGGCCAGCCGGCATTACGCTGATGGCCTGGATGCCTGGTTCAAGGGGCGGTTCATGAGCCTGCCCATCCAGCCGCAGAACTTTGCTCGGGCCTATGGCAGCCAGCGCCTGACCTTGGTGCCGGGCAAGTAAGCAGACAACGAAATGGGCGTAATGCTGTTCACTTAAGGCCCTTGTCGCCTGCTTTGGGGCCGCTTTGCGCCCCTTCGCGGCGGTTCGGCGCGAAGGGGCGCAAAGCGGCCCCAAAATCTGCCAACCCAAGCGAACTTCCCCTGTCAGCCCACGCTCCTACTTGGTAACCCCTAGCCAGCGCGCCTGCCATGGATCTTGTGATCGCCCGCCCCGAAGGCCTGTACTGCCCGCCCGGTGATTTCTACATCGACCCGTGGCGCCCGGTCGAGCGCGCGGTGATCACCCATGGCCATGGCGACCACGCGCGCACCGGCAATGCGCGCTACCTGACTGCCGAACCCGGCGCGGGGGTTCTGCGCAGCCGCCTGGGCGCGGACATCAACCTGCAGACCCTGGCCTACGGCGAGCGCCTCGATCACCACGGCGTTACCTTGAGCTTGCATCCTGCTGGGCACGTGCTCGGCTCGGCCCAGGTGCGCCTGGAATACCAGGGCGAGGTGTGGGTGGCCTCCGGCGACTACAAGGTCGAGCCCGACGCCACCTGCGCGCCCTTCGAGGCGGTGCGTTGCCACACCTTCATTACCGAATCGACCTTCGGCCTGCCGATCTACCGCTGGCCGCCACAGGCGGTGATATTCGAGCAGATCAACAGCTGGTGGCGGGCCAATCGCGATCAGGGCAAGGCCAGCGTGCTGTTCTGCTACGCCTTCGGCAAAGCGCAACGCATCCTGCATGGGCTGGATGCGAGCATAGGGCCGATTCTTGTGCATGGCGCAGTCGAGCCGCTGAACCGGGTCTACCGCGAAGCCGGGGTGGCCCTGCCCGAAACCCACTATGCCGGTGACTTTATCCGTAGCGATCCGCTGCTGCGTCAGGCCATCGTACTGGCGCCACCGTCTGCTGGCGGCAGCAGCTGGATGAAACGGTTTGGCGACTACAGCGACGCCTTCGCCAGCGGCTGGATGCTCCTGCGCGGCACCCGTCGGCGGCGCGGGGTGGATCGTGGTTTCGTCTTGTCTGACCACGCCGACTGGCCTGGATTACTCTGGGCCATCGAGCAAACCGGGGCCGAGCGGGTGATGGTGACCCATGGCTCGGTCAACGTGCTAGTGCGCTACCTGAGTGAACGCGGGCTGGATGCCCGCGGGTTCGTCACCGAATACGGCGACGAAGACGACGCCAGCACCGAGCAGGCTTCGCCATGAAGGCCTTCGCCGAGCTCTACCTGCGCCTGGACGCGACCACTTCCAGCAATGCCAAGCTGCAGGCCCTGCGCGACTACTTCAGCCAGGCCCCGGCCAAGGATGCGGCGTGGGCGGTGTATTTTCTCGCCGGCGGCCGCCCCCGGCAGTTGGTGCCGACGCGGCTGTTGCGTGAACTTGCCATCGAGCTGTCGCGCCTGCCGGACTGGCTGTTCGAAGAAAGCTACCAAGCAGTGGGAGACTTGGCCGAGACCATTTCCCTGCTGCTGCCGGACAACCCCCACGGCAGCGAGCAAGGTCTGGCCGAATGGGTCGAGCAGCATTTGCTGCCGCTGCGTGGCCAGCCCCCGGAGGCGGTGCGCGAACGCCTGCCACAGCTGTGGGCACAGCTCGACCGGCAAAGCCTGATGCTGTGCCTGAAGCTGATCACCGGCAGCTTTCGGGTTGGCGTCTCCAAGCTGCTGGTCACCCGCGCCCTGGCTCAGCTCGCCGAGCTCGATGCCAAGCGCGTAGCGCAGCGGATGGTCGGCTATACCGACCTGAGCCATAAACCGAGCGCCGACAGTTACCTGAAGCTGATCGCTGCCGAGTCTGCCGATGAGCACAGCCAGCGTGGCGGGCAGCCCTACCCGTTCTTTCTCGCCCACGCGTTGCAGGCACCTACCGAGCAGTTCGCTGGGCTGCTCGGCCCGCCCAGCGACTGGCAAGTGGAGTGGAAATGGGATGGCATCCGCGCCCAGGTGGTCAAGCGTGATGGCCAGTTGTGGATCTGGTCGCGGGGCGAGGAATTGGTGACCGAGCGCTTCCCCGAACTGCACAGCCTCGCCTCGACCTTGCCCGATGGCTGCGTGCTCGACGGCGAGATCCTGGTCTGGAAACCTGGCGCAACGGCCGCAGAAGTGGCAGTGCAACCATTCGCTTTGTTGCAGCAGCGCCTCGGCCGCAAGACCCTGGGCAAGAAACTGTTGGCCGATGCGCCGGTGGTACTGCAAGCGTACGACCTGCTCGAATGGCAGGACCAGGACTGGCGCAACCGGCCCCAGCACGAGCGTCGCGCGCAGCTGGAACGGCTGGTGGAGCAATACCCACTGGCACCTGTCCTGCTCTCGCCCTTGTTGCAAGGGGATGACTGGGCCGATCTCGCCCGCCAGCGTGAGCAGTCACGCAGCCTAGGAGTGGAAGGCTTGATGCTCAAGCAGCGCGAGGCGCTCTACGGGGTCGGGCGAACCAAGGACATGGGCGTGTGGTGGAAGTGGAAGATCGATCCATTCAGCGTCGATGCGGTACTGATCTATGCCCAACGCGGCCATGGCCGGCGCGCCAGCCTGTACAGCGACTACACCTTTGCCGTCTGGGATGCGCCTGCTGGCACTGCCCAGCGCAGCTTGGTGCCCTTCGCCAAGGCCTACTCGGGGCTTAGTGACGAAGAGATGCGCAAGGTTGACGCGATCATTCGCAAGACGACGGTGGAAACCTTCGGGCCGGTGCGCAGCGTAACCCCTACCCTGGTGTTCGAACTGGGCTTCGAGGGCATCGCCCTGTCCAAGCGGCACAAGAGCGGAATTGCCGTGCGCTTTCCGCGAATGCTGCGCTGGCGATTGGACAAGCCGGTGGATGAGGCGGATGACCTGGGCACCCTGCAAGCATTGCTGGCCTGATTGACAGCGCAAAGCCACTGACAACATGCGCAATCGCCAAGTTTATGCTTCTATCTTCAATCGCAGACCGTTCAACCCAACGCATACCAGGACCACCATGCACCACTCGACCCACGACCTGCTGTCGCCCGTTCCGGGCATCACCCGCCAGTTGCACAGTTTCCACTTCGGCCCACGCGGGGGCGGCAAGGTCTACATCCAGGCCTCGCTGCACGCCGACGAGCTGCCCGGCATGCTGGTGGCCTGGCACTTGAAGCAGCGTCTGCTGGAGCTTGAGCAGCAAGGCCGACTGCGCCAGGCGATTGCCTTGGTGCCAGTGGCCAATCCGGTGGGTCTGGAGCAGGTGCTGCTCGACGCCCCACTGGGGCGCTTCGAGCTACAGAGCGGGGAGAACTTCAACCGCAATTTCGTTGATCTGTCAGACAGCATCGGTGACCAGATCGAAGGCCATTTGACCGATGACCCGGCGCATAACCTGGCCTTGATCCGCGAGTACCTGCGCCGCGGCCTGGACGCTCACCCGGCGCGCACGCCGCTGCAGTCGCAGCGCCTGTGCCTGCAACGGCTAGCCTGCGATGCCGACATGGTGCTCGACTTGCACTGCGATTTCGAAGCGGTTGAGCATCTCTACACCACCCCAGAGGCCTGGCCCAAGGTCGAGCCGCTGGCACGCTACCTCGGCGCCCAGGCCAGCCTGCTGGCCACCGACTCTGGCGGCCAGTCGTTCGATGAATGCTTCAGCCTGGTCTGGTGGCAGTTGCAGCAACGTTTCGGCAAACGCTTCCCGATCCCGCAGGGCAGCTTCTCGGTGACTGTCGAGCTGCGCGGCCAGGCCGATGTCAGCCACGAACTGGCGAGCAAGGACAGCCAGGCGATCATCGACTTCCTCACCCATGCCGGCGTCATCGATGGCCAGCCCGCGCCGCTGCCTGCACTACCCTACCCAGCCTCGCCGCTGGCTGCGGTTGAGCTGGTCACCGCGCCGCTGGGCGGCCTGCTGGTGTTCCACGCCAAACCTGGCCAGTACTTGGAAGCCGGGCAACTGATCGCCGAGGTGATTGATCCACTCAGCGATCGCGTGACCGCGCTACGCAACAGCCAGGCCGGGCTGTTGTACGCACGTAGCGTGCGGCGCATGGCTACCAGCGGAATGGTCATCGCTCATGTCGCCGGCGAAGAGATCTGCCGTAGCGGCTACCTGCTGGGTAATTGATCGAGTAAAACCAATCGCCGCGGCCAACGGTCTGTAGAAGCACAGCCTTCGACGGATCCGCCGCATGAGCGCCTCGACCGACCTTGCCAACGCCTGGTTTACCGCCCGCGGCTGGAAACCGTTCGCTTTCCAGCGCCAGGTATGGGCGGCGGTCGAGCGAGGTGAGTCAGGCCTGGTGCATGCCAGCACTGGCGCTGGCAAGACCTATGCGGTGTGGCTGGCGGCACTGCGCGCCTTTGCCCAAGCAGGCACTGCACGCCAACCAGCGCCGCTACAGGTCCTGTGGGTCACCCCTATGCGCGCCCTGGCAGCAGACACCGCGCGCGCCTTACAGACGCCATTGGACGACCTGGAGCTGAACTGGAGCGTGGGCGTGCGCAGTGGCGATACCAGCGCTTCGGAGCGAGCGCGCCAAGCTCGACGCTTGCCCAGCACCCTGATCACCACACCCGAAAGCCTCACCCTGTTGCTGACCCGCGAACATGCGGTTGAAGACTTTTCTGCACTGCGCATGGTAGTCGTCGACGAATGGCACGAACTGCTCGGCAACAAGCGTGGCGTGCAGTTGCAACTGGCCTTGGCGCGCTTGCGCCGCTGGCGGCCGGAGCTGGTGGTCTGGGGGCTGTCGGCCACCCTCGGCAACCTGGAGCACGCCCGCGAAGTCTTGCTGCCTGGCGCCGGCGTACTGATAAAGGGCAGGCAAGACAAGCGTTTTGAGGTCGACACCCTGCTGCCGGAGGCCATCGAACGCTTCCCCTGGGCGGGCCATATGGGCCTGAAGATGCTCGCTCAGGTCAGCGCGCAAATTGAAGCCAGCGCCAGTTGCCTGGTGTTCACCAATACCCGCGCGCAAGCCGAACTCTGGTATCAGGCCCTGCTCGAGCAGCGCCCCGACTGGGCTGGACTGATTGCCCTGCACCACGCCTCGCTGGCACGACAGACCCGCGACTGGGTCGAGCGCAGTCTCAAGCAGGGCACGCTCAAGGCGGTCATCTGCACCTCAAGCCTCGATCTGGGCGTGGACTTTCTACCGGTAGAGCGTGTGCTGCAGATTGGCTCGGCCAAGGGCATAGCCCGGCTACTGCAGCGCGCGGGGCGTTCCGGGCATGCGCCGGGGCGGGCCTCGCGGATTACCCTGGTGCCTACCCACAGCCTGGAACTGGTGGAAGCCGCAGCAGCCCGTCACGCCCTGGCAGCCGGCCAGATCGAGGCTCGTCAGTCGCCGCGCTTAAGCATGGATGTGCTGGTCCAGCATGTGGTCAGCATGGCGTTGGGCAGTGGCTTTCGACCGGAGCAATTGCTCCAGGAAGTGCGCAGCACCTGGGCGTTTCGCGATTTGCGCGATAGCCAGTGGCAATGGGCGCTGGACTTTGTCCGCCACGGTGGCGACTCACTCAGCGCTTACCCTGACTACCAGCGCGTAGTCGCCCACCCGGATGGTGTCTGGCGAGTGGCCAGCGAGCGCTTGGCCCGCCGCCACCGGATGGGCATCGGCACCATCGTCAGTGAGGCCAGTATCAACCTCAAGTACTGGAGCAAGGGTGGCGGTGGCAAAAGCCTGGGCAGTGTCGAAGAGGCCTTCATCGCCCGCTTGCGCCCCGGCGATACCCTGGTGTTCGCTGGCCGCGTGCTGGAGCTGGTGCGGGTCGAGAACATGACCGCCTACGTGCGTCGCAGCACCTCGCGCAAGGCCGCGGTAGCGCGCTGGAATGGCGGGCGCATGCCGCTTTCCAGCGAACTGGCCGATGCCCTGGTCGCCCAGCTGGACGCCGCCGCCCACGGCCACTTCAACGGCCCGGAGATGCGCGCCGTGCGTCCCTTGCTGACCTTGCAACACACGTGGTCAGCGCTGCCCACCGAGCAGACGCTGTTGGCCGAGACGCTCACCTCGCGCCAGGGCTCTCACCTGTTCCTCTACCCCTTCGCTGGACGCATGGCCAACCTGGGCCTGGCCAATCTGCTGGCCTGGCGAGTCAGCCGGGAGCAGCCACTGTCGGTGTCGATCGCCGTTAGCGACTATGGCTTCGAGCTGCTCAGCCCGAGCGCTGTCGATTGGGCCAGCTACCTACCTCCGGCGCTGTCCACCGATAACCTGCTGGAGGACGTGTTGGCCAGTCTGAACGCCGGCGAAATGGCCCTGCGGCGCTTTCGCGAAATCGCCCAGATCGCCGGCTTGGTGTTTGGCGGCTATCCGGCGGCGCAAAAAAGTACCCGGCAGATTCAGGCATCCAGCGGCCTGTTCTATGAAGTGTTTCGCAAGCATGACGCGGGTAATCTGCTGCTGGGCCAGGCGCGCGATGAAGTGTTGCGCGAGGAGTTGGAGATCGAACGGCTGCATCGGCAACTGCTGAAGATGAGCAGGCTGCGCCTGGATTTACGCGCTCTGCGCCGGCCCGGGCCGCTGGCGTTTGCGCTGTTGGTCGAAGGCATGCGCGAGACGTTGAGCACCGAGAAACTGGCCGATCGCATTGCGCGGATGGTAGCTGACCTGGAAAAAGTGGCAGATAGAGGCTGAGGGGCGCCAGACCGACGAGCTACCAAGTGTTGGACATCGTCAACGATCCTGAAGGAGTGTCATGGGCCAGCACCTGGTAATCGAACACTGTGGCGAAACCCTCTGGCTGCTACCGGACAAGGCCCTGTATTGGCCTGCCCGACGCGCCTTGCTGGTGGCCGACGTGCACATCGGAAAAGCCGCAAGCTTTCGCGCGCTGCATCAACCGGTGCCTCGCGGCACCACCGACGCCACGCTTGCCCGACTGGATGCGTTGCTCGATGCCTACGATTGCGAGCAGCTGATCGTGCTGGGCGACTTTCTCCATGCGCGCCCGGCGCGCGCACCCACAATCGTCGCCAAGCTCACGGCTTGGCGCCAGCGCCATCGCCAGCTGCAAATGGTATTGGTGCGCGGCAATCACGACCGCCACGCTGGGGATCCGCCAGCAGAGCTGGACATCGCGATCAAGGATGAACCCTGGCTTCTGCCGCCCTTCGCCTTGCAGCACGAACCGACTGCGAACCCAACCCACCCCGTGCTGGCGGGGCACATTCATCCGGTCTTCATACTGCGCGGCAGAGCCCGACAGCGCTTGCGCCTGCCGTGTTTTCTGATCGATGACAATGTCAGCCTATTGCCCGCCTTCGGTGAATTCACCGGCGGCTGGACGGTCGAGCCACACGCCGCCACCCGCGTGTTCGTCGCGGGGGCTGAGCAGGTCTGGGCGCTGCAGCGCTGATCAGGCTACAGGGGCAGGAGGCGGCTCATCGGGCAAGGTTGGCTCGCCCGGTTCCATCGGTGGATGCTCACCAGGTTCGGGCGGCTGCGGGGTGTCGGGATCAGGCTGGTGCGGCACGCCACCGGCTTGCAGCGGCGGATGGGCCAGCAGTGACCATGCAAGCAACCCGATCTGGTTGGGCTGCAGGACGGCCAGCTTCGCACTGATTGCGGGATTGAGTTTCATAGACAGCTCCTGACGAGAGCCAGCGCACGTCATGCGCGCTGGAACTGTTCACTCGTTGGAGTGCCAGGCGGGGCAGGAATTCCCCGCGCTCGTCGGCTCAGGTGCGCGGCAGGGTGACGCCACGCTGGCCCTGGTACTTGCCACCGCGGTCCTTGTAGGACACTTCACACTCTTCGTCGGACTCCAGGAACAGCATCTGCGCCACGCCTTCATTGGCGTAGATCTTCGCCGGCAGCGTGGTGGTGTTGGAGAACTCGAGGGTCACATGGCCTTCCCACTCGGGCTCGAGCGGGGTGACGTTGACGATGATGCCGCAGCGGGCATAGGTGCTCTTGCCCAGGCAGATGGTCAGCACATTGCGTGGAATGCGGAAGTACTCGACGGTGCGGGCCAAGGCAAAGGAGTTGGGCGGGATGATGCAGACGTCGCTCTTGACGTCGACAAAGCTGCCGGCATCGAAGTTCTTCGGATCGACGGTGGCCGAATTGATGTTGGTGAAGACCTTGAATTCGTCAGCGCAGCGTACGTCGTAGCCATAGCTGGAGACGCCGAAGGAGATCACCCGGCTATCTGCTTCGCCGCGCATCTGGCGCTCGACGAACGGTTCGATCATGCCGTGTTCCTGCGCCATGCGGCGAATCCACTTATCCGATTTGATGCTCATGGCGGGGGGTGTCCTGAGAGTGCGAGGTAAAAAACAAGATGCGCATCTTACCGGTCCCGGCGTCTGGGTTAAAGTTCCATGCCGTATCCCGCGCCGGACGGGGCTTGCGGCCGCCGTCGATCCGAATTTCATCAAACCGGCTTTTGACCATTGGCAGGTCGCGGAAAGTGGGTTAAGGTGACGCCACTGTGCTGCACGTGACACCGAGAATCTCTAGTTTGATGCACGATTTCCATCGGCCCATCGCTGAATTTTCCTACTCTTTGCACTCAGTCCGGCCAGGGCGTTTCCTGTGCCGAAATTTACTTTGTCCAAGGAGACAGACACATGTCCAACCGTCAATCCGGTACCGTCAAGTGGTTCAACGATGAGAAAGGCTACGGCTTCATCACCCCTCAGTCGGGTGACGACCTGTTCGTGCACTTCAAAGCCATCCAAGCTGACGGCTTCAAGACCCTGAAAGAAGGCCAAGCTGTTACTTTCGTCGCTACCCGCGGCCAGAAAGGCATGCAGGCTGAAGAAGTTCAACTGGCCTAATCCAGTTTAGCTTCAAGAAAAACCCGCCTTTTGGCGGGTTTTTTTGTGCCTGCAAAAACATCCAGCTGCTGGGCAGTAGCAGCGGGCTGGCCTACGACAGCGTCAGCACGTGCGACGCTATCGCGGGGCAAGCCCGCTCCCACGGTCAGTCTTCGCTGATGGTGATATTGGGCATTGCCGGTGCTGCGGCTTCCTGCTGCACGATCCGCGCACCGACGTGCCGCGCCAGCTCTTGATAGACCATGGCGATCTGGCTTTCAGGCTCAGCGATCGCAGTAGGCTTGCCGCTATCGGCCTGCTCACGGATCAGCATCGACAGCGGCAGCGAGGCCAGCACTTCGACCCCGTACTGGGCGGCCAGCTTGGCGCCACCGCCTTCACCGAACAGATGCTCGGCATGCCCGCAGTTCGAGCAGATATGCACGGCCATGTTCTCGACCACACCCAACACCGGAATGTTGACCTTGCGGAACATTTCCACACCCTTCTTGGCATCGAGCAGCGCCAGGTCTTGCGGGGTGGTGACGATCACCGAACCTGCCACCGGCACTTTCTGCGCCAGGGTCAGCTGGATGTCGCCGGTGCCGGGTGGCATGTCGATCACCAGGTAATCAAGATCATCCCAGGCGGTCTGGGTCACCAGCTGCAGCAGCGCTCCGGACACCATCGGACCACGCCAGACCATCGGTGTGTTGTCGTCGGTCAGAAACGCCATGGACATCACTTCGACGCCGTGGGCGTTGAGCGGCACGAACCACTTCTGGTCACGGATCTGCGGACGGGTACCTTCGGCGATACCGAACATCACCCCTTGGCTCGGGCCATAGATGTCGGCGTCCAGAATACCTACCCGGGCACCTTCGCGGGCCAGGGCCAAGGCAAGGTTGGCGGCAGTGGTCGATTTACCCACCCCCCCCTTGCCCGATGCCACGGCGATGATGTTCTTGACGTTGGCCATGCCCGGGACTTGCGCCTGGGCCTTGTGCGCAGCGATCACGCAGTCGATGGCCACGTGCGCAGCCTCCACCCCGTCAAGATTGCCAATGGCCGTTTCCAATACCTGGGCCCAGCCGTTCTTGAACAGGCCTGCGGCATAACCCAGCTGCAGCTGGACCTTGACCTGCCCGCCCTGGATATCGATGGCGCGCACGCAACCGGCACTGACCGGGTCTTGGTTCAGGTATGGGTCGGTGTACTGGCGGAGCACGCCTTCGACGGCGGCACGTGTGACGGTACTCATGGAGACTCCCATTGGCAAACTGAATATGGAACAGACGCTTATGCTAACCCGTCAATCGTCTAGAGATGCGTGCTTGGGGTGAAATATATTCGCCAGCCCTTTATAGTGGCCGATCATCCATTTTTTTCCGTAGCCAGATAAGTAGCCGAGCCACCATGTCCGAGCCACGTCAGATTCTCGTCACCAGCGCCCTGCCCTATGCCAATGGTTCAATCCACCTTGGCCATATGCTGGAGTACATCCAGACGGACATGTGGGTTCGCTTCCAGAAGCTACGTGGCAACCAGTGCATCTATGTCTGTGCTGACGATGCCCATGGCTCGGCGATCATGCTCCGTGCCGAAAAAGAAGGCATCACCCCAGAGCAGCTGATTGCCAACGTCCAGGCCGAGCACAGCGGCGACTTCGCCGAGTTTCTGGTCGACTTCGACAACTTCCACTCGACCCACAGCGAAGAAAACCGCGAGCTGTCGAGCCTGATCTACACCCGTCTGCGCGAAGCCGGCCACATCGCCAATCGCTCGGTCACCCAGTATTTCGACCCTGAGAAGGGTATGTTCCTGGCCGACCGCTTCATCAAGGGCACCTGCCCTAAATGTGCGGCCGAAGACCAGTACGGCGACAACTGCGAAAAGTGCGGCGCCACCTACGCGCCCACCGAGCTGAAGAACCCCAAGTCGGCCATCTCTGGTGCCACTCCGGTCCTTAAAGACTCCCAGCACTTCTTCTTCAAGCTGCCAGACTTCCAGGCCATGCTGCAGCAATGGACCCGGAGCGGCACCTTGCAGGATGCGGTCGCCAACAAACTCGCCGAATGGTTGGACTCGGGCCTGCAAGAGTGGGACATCTCCCGCGATGCCCCCTACTTCGGCTTCGAGATCCCTGGCGAGCCTGGCAAGTACTTCTATGTCTGGCTGGACGCACCGATCGGCTACATGGCCAGCTTCAAGAACCTCTGCGCACGCCGTCCGGAACTGGACTTCGATGCGTTCTGGAAAGAAGACTCCCGCGCCGAGCTGTACCACTTCATCGGCAAGGACATCGTCAACTTCCACGCCTTGTTCTGGCCAGCCATGCTTGAAGGCGCAGGCTTCCGCAAGCCTACCGCGATCAACGTGCATGGTTACCTGACCGTCAACGGCGCGAAGATGTCCAAGTCGCGCGGCACCTTCATCAAGGCGCGCACCTATCTCGATCACCTGGCCCCGGAATACCTGCGCTACTACTACGCATCCAAACTGGGCCGTGGCGTCGATGACCTGGACCTGAACCTGGAAGACTTCGTGCAGAAGGTCAACTCTGACCTGGTCGGCAAAGTGGTGAACATCGCCAGCCGCTGCGCAGGCTTCATCCACAAGGGCAACCAAGGTGTACTGGTAGCGGGCGACGCCGCGCCGGAGCTGAGCGAGGCGTTCCTCGCCGCGGCGCCGTCGATCGCCGAAGCCTATGAAGCGCGCGATTTTGCCCGCGCCATGCGCGAGATCATGGGCCTGGCCGACCGCGCCAACGCCTGGATCGCCGACAAGGCGCCATGGTCGCTGGCCAAGCAAGAAGGTAAACAGGACGAAGTGCAGGCGATCTGCGCCCAGGGCGTCAACCTGTTCCGTCAGTTGGTGATCTTCCTCAAGCCAGTACTGCCGGTATTGGCAGCCGATGCCGAGGCGTTCCTGAATGTCGCACCACTGACCTGGAACGATCACCTGTCGCGCCTGGAAAACCATCAGTTGAACGCCTTCAAACCACTGATGAGCCGGATCGAGCCAGCCAAGGTCGAAGCCATGGTCGCTGCCAGCAAGGAAGACCTGCTCGCCTCGCAGACTTCCAGCGCACCTGCCGGGAACGGCGAGCTGAGCAAAGAGCCACTGTCGGCAGAAATCGAGTTCGATACCTTCGCCGCCGTCGACCTGCGCGTAGCGTTGATCGTCAAGGCCGAGGCTGTACCAGGCGCTGACAAGCTGCTGCAACTGACCCTGGACATCGGTGACGAGCGCCGTAACGTATTCTCCGGCATCAAGTCGGCCTACCCTGACCCATCCAAGCTGGAAGGCCGCCTGACCATGATGGTCGCCAACCTCAAGCCGCGTAAAATGCGCTTTGGCATGTCCGAAGGGATGGTCATGGCTGCCGGCCCTGGCGGTGAAGAGATCTACCTGCTCAGCCCAGACAGCGGCGCCAAGCCGGGTCAACGCATCAAGTAAGTCTCCAGCCCCGGCCTTTGCGCCGGGGCTTTTTCATACCCCGCCGCAGTGCCAGATATACTCAGTGCAGCCCACGGCTTTCGGCATTCTCATGAGCGACTACGTCCTGGTTCTGGTCAGCGCTGCGCTGGTCAATCACCTGTTCTTGCACAAGGGTGCAGACTCGCAGCTGCAAGTGCATGCGTTCGGCTTCTCCAGCGCGGTGCTGATACTACTTGGGTTGCTCGGTGCGAAGCTGCTCGAGAGCCTCATTTTCACACCCTTGCAGATACAGCACCTGCAACTGTTGGCGCTGCTGCCGCTGCTGGCGAGTATTGCCTGGGGCTGGCCAACCCTGCTTGCCCGCCTAAGGCCAGCATGGCCCATCGCACAGATGCGCCCGGCATTGCTTTTGAATGTAACGGCCCTTGGCTTGGCCTTGCAGCTTAGCGCCGAGCACAGTGACTGGGTGACAACCCTCGTCTGGGGACTGCTCGGTGGGCTGGGATTTTGGCTGGCCCTGGCCTTGTTCGACGACCTGCGCCAGCGCTGCCAGCATGAAGACGTGCCCGTCACGCTGCGCGGCCTGCCCATCGAGCTGTTGGCCGCCGGAATCATGGCCATGGCGTTTTCTGGCCTCAATGGATTGTTCACCACATGACCCCGGCGCCTGACCCACGACTGCGCACGGCCATGGGCCAGGTGTTGCTCGCCTGCGTGCCGGGCCTGTTGGCACTGCTCTGGCTACAGGGCTGGGGCGTACTGTTCAATCTGATCTTGTGCGCCTGCGCTGCCAGCGCCAGCGAAGCCTTGCTACTCAAGCTGCGCGGGCAACAGCTGTTGCCTTCGCTAGTCGATGGCAGCGCCTTGGTCACGGCAGTGCTACTGGCAGCGGCCTTACCGCCCTATGCGCCGTGGTGGCTTCCAGTGCTTGGCGCAAGTGTCGCCATCGGCATTGGCAAGCAAGCCTTTGGCGGAGTTGGACGCAACCTGTTCAATCCGGCAATGGTCGGTTACGCCTTCGTGCTCTTGAGCTTCCCGCTGCAGATGAACCATTGGCCGGGACCGATACCGGGATTACCAGAAAGCCTGCAACTGGTGTTTGGCAACGCCAGCATCGATGCCTGGGCCCAGCCCACCGTACTCGATGGCCTGCGCCACAACCGCAGCTTGACCATCGAAGAGCTGTTCGCCAGGCATCCGGGATTTGGCAGCATTGGCGGCCGCCCTGGCGAATGGGTCAACCTGGCATTTCTGCTCGGTGGGCTTTTTTTGCTGCAGCGCAAGGTCTTCAGCTGGCACGCGCCAGTGGGCCTACTGGGTGGGCTGTTGGTGTTCAGCCTGCTGGGCTGGAACGGTTCGGGCTCCGACTCCCATGGCTCACCACTGTTGCACCTGTTCAGCGGCTCGACCATGCTGGCCGCCTTCTTTATCGCCACCGAGCCCGTGTCCGGCCCCAAGCCCGCGCTGGCGCGGCTAATGTTCGGCCTTGGCACCGGGGTGTTGATCTATCTGATCAGGACTTGGGGCAACTACCCTGACGGCAGCGCCTTCGCCATTTTACTGATGAACCTTGCAGCGCCGTCCCTTGAGCGTCTGGCGATGCGCCGGCAGCAGGCGACTTCATGAACAGCGTGGCACGTCAGGCCTTGGTGCTGACACTGGTCGGCAGTTTGTCGCTGGCGGTGACGGTGACCTGGTGGCAGCTCACAGAGAAGCCCATCGAGCAAGCACAGCGCGAGTTGCAGAGCCGTCAGTGGCTGGCGGTATTGCCGTCTGACAGCTACGACAACGATCCTTTGCAGGCCCCACTGCACCTGGAAAATATCCAGCTTGCCCACAGCCAGCTACTTGCGGGCTTTCGCGCCACCCTGTCGGCAAAACCGATAGCAGTGGTGTTGCGCAGCCGTACGCAAGGCTATGCCGGGCCGATAGAGCTGGCCATTGCCGTTGCGGCAAATGGGCGGCTGCTTGGCATTGAGGTATTGCACCAGCAGGAAAGCCCTGGATTGGGTGATCGCCTGGTCGACCCTGCTCTGCGCTGGCTGGATCAATTTATCGGCCGCACGCACTCGGATGCCTGGGCGATCAAACGTGATCAGGGGGATTTCGATCAGCTGGCAGGGGCTACGGTTACCTCTCGCGCGGTGATTGATGCCTTGCAAGATGCCTTGCGCTACTTCGACGAACACCGCGCCGCCCTGATCGAAGGCAATCCTGATGAATAGATTGTGGTTTTTCAGCGTCAGTCTGGTGCCCTTGCTGGGCGCGACCCGCACACTGTTCCAGGCGGCGGCAATCTGCGGCTGTGCGGTTCTGCTGATGGTCTCGCATCAAGCCTTGTTGACGCCCTTGCGCCGGCAGCTGGGCGGCTATCTCTACCTGCTGGCGAGCGTCCTGCTGATCGCAGCACTGACCAGCTGCCTACATATGAGCCTGCATGCCTGGGCACTACCGCCGGCCTTGGCGCTCGGTCACTACCCGCTATTGCTCAGCGTGCAATGCCTGGCAGCCGATCATCTATTACCCCAGCAAGCACGATGGCGCTCATTGGCCCTGCATCTAGCTGGCTTCGTCACAGCCGGCCTGTTGCTCGGTGCGCTGCGCCAGTGGCTGACGAGCAGCACTGATCTGTACCTGGCCAATCTGGCTCCAGGTGCATTGATACTGCTCGGCCTGCTGCTTGCCTTGTACAATCGCCTGCGTCCGGGGCCTGCCCCTTCACGTCGTCAAGGAATTCGTTGACCCCATGAATGCTGCCAAACGCCTGGAGATTTTTCGCAGGCTGCACGAAGACAATCCTGATCCGAAGACTGAACTGGCCTACACCACGCCCTTCGAGCTGCTCATCGCAGTGATCCTGTCTGCCCAAGCCACTGATGTCGGTGTCAACAAGGCCACTGCACGCCTGTATCCAGTTGCCAATACACCTGAGGCGATCTATGCGCTGGGGGTCGAAGGCTTGAGCGAGTACATCCGCACCATCGGCCTGTTCAACAGCAAAGCCAAAAACGTTATCGAGACCTGTCGTTTGTTGATTGAGCTGCATGGCAGCGAGGTGCCGCAAACCCGTGAAGCGCTCGAAGCACTCCCCGGAGTTGGCCGCAAGACCGCCAATGTGGTGCTCAATACCGCTTTTCGCCAACCGGCGATGGCTGTCGACACGCATATCTTTCGGGTCAGCAATCGAACGGGTATCGCACCGGGCAAGACCGTGTTGGAAGTGGAAAAGAAACTGATGAAATTCGTTCCCAAAGATTACCTGCTCGATGCTCATCACTGGCTGATCCTGCACGGCCGCTATGTCTGCCAGGCGCGCAAGCCGCGCTGTGGTAGCTGTCGGATCGAGGACCTGTGCGAGTACAAGCACAAGACCTCCGATGATTGAGCCAATAGGTGAAAACACCGTTGTACGATTGAAAAAATCTTTTTTACCGCGATCGAGTTTCTCGTTATAAGGACGCCCAATGGCCCTTTGGCTTGGAGTAACTCATGAGCACCGATAAAGACGAGCTGTCGATCGACGATGATTTCACCGCTTCCGCTGATGACGAAGCAGAGCCTCAAGTGGAAACCGCAAAGACCAACCTGAGTAAACGCCGCACCATTGATAACATGCTCGAGGAGCGCCGCCTGCAGCGCCAGCTGTCCGACTACGACTACGACTTGTAACGCATCGAATCTTACTCTGCGCAAGCCTGTAGCTGGGGCTGCGTGCAGCCCAATCGCAGACTGCGATCGGGCCGCGCAGCGGCCCCTTGGCTTGGGCTCTAGTTGCTTAGTCAGGCCAGGCCATGACGCTGTGCCAGTTCTATCAGATCGACCAACGAGCGAGCGTTGAGCTTGAGCAGCAAACGTGTTTTGTAGGTACTGACGGTCTTGTTACTCAGAAACATGCTATCGGCAATGTCCTTGTTGCTTTTACCCCGCGCCAATTGCTGCAGCACCATCATTTCCCTGGCCGATAGACGCTCGACCATTTCCACCTCACTACCGTTATTCAGACTTCCACGGGTCTTGTGCAACGCCTGATTGGGAAAGTAGCTGTAGCCGGACAATACCGCCTTTATGGCACTGAGCAGTTCAGTCAGCTCTTGTTGTTTACACACATATCCGGCGGCGCCAGCCTGCATGCAACGCATCGAAAAATGCCCAGGTGCCTGCGAGGTGAGTACCAGCACTTTACTGCCAGGACTGGCCAAGGTCATCCGCGCAATCACCTCGAGCCCATCCAGTTTGGGGATGCCGATATCCAGCACGACGATGTCGGGTAGATGCTCCCGTGTCAATTGCAGGGCATCCACACCATTATCAGTTTCCGCCACCACCTCATAGCCATGCCGTTCCATCAGCATGCGCACGGCCAGGCGGATAACAGGATGATCATCCACGATAAGCACTTTATTCATGCGATATCCATTGATTCGTTATTTTTTGCAGGCGTAACAATAACCGAGGAGAACCTTCAATGGGTCTATGAATTGCCCTTTAAACGCATGCAGAGATGAGGACTACATAAAATAAGGAATAGTCCTACAAACAAGGAGTGGGCAAGTTGTTCAACCATTGATAATTAGGTCCAACATCTCTAAGCACTCGCCTGGTAGCACTCACTCAACCGAAGCAGCAGAAGCCAGAAATCAATCGGCACCCGCCATCCCCACCTGCCCATGGGAATGACTTCCTTTTGTTTTTAAACGTCATTACAGGTACATATAAAAAAATCCAATGTAAGGCTGCAGTCATGAACATTGAAAAGGGCCTGGGTCCATTGACGCTCATCGCCATCTTTGCCGGCATCGTTGAAGCCTCGGCCTTGGCTTCGCTGCCGTTTCTCTCTGAAAGCAGTCAGACAATCTACACTTGGTTTTTGGTCGGCTTCCCCTTCTTCTTAACGGTGCTGTTTTTTCTGACGCTGAATTTCAATCACCGCTCTCTATACCAGCCCCCCTCAACCTCCACCGCCGACAGACACTCTGTGCCCCCTGCGAACATTACTGCGCAGCCTTCATTACAGGCCCCAGACCAAAACAGTCAAATTATTGCCTTGTCTGGCCCTGAAGCGCAGAAGTTCATCGAAACTCACATTTTGCGGACTCTCAGCCACCCTCACGCGCAGCCCCGGAGTTGGACCTTGTGTAATTTGGATACACGCATGCGCATCAAGTTGATTGTTCACCCGGTTGCCGAAGACGAGGAACTGGCTGACTTTTGACAGAGACAAAAAAACCCGGTGCAAGGCCGTAATACTGTTCACTTAAGATGATTTTGGGGCCGCTCTGCGCCCTTCGCGGGCAAGCCCGCTCCCACAGGTATAGCGCCGCTCGGTTGGTCGGCGCCGTACCTGTGGGAGCGGGCTTGCCCGCGAAGGGGCGCAGAGCGGCCCCAAAGCAGGCGACAAGGGCCTTAAGTGAACAGCATTACGGCGCAAGGCCGGGTTTTTTCAAAACAGCGCGTTATTACAGTAGCGAGCGGCCCTTGTTAGCGGCAATCCGCATACGCAGGGCGTTGAGCTTGATGAAGCCAGCAGCATCGGCCTGATTGTAGGCGCCGCCGTCTTCTTCGAAAGTCGCGATGTTAGCATCGAACAGTGAATCGTCCGACTTGCGACCAACAACAGTGACGTTGCCCTTGTACAACTTCAGGCGAACCACGCCATTGACGTTGACCTGGGACGCATCGATCATCTGCTGCAGCATGACCCGCTCTGGGCTCCACCAGTAACCGGTGTAGATCAGGCTGGCGTATTTTGGCATCAGCTCATCTTTGAGGTGAGCGACTTCACGGTCGAGGGTGATCGACTCGATGGCGCGGTGAGCGCGCAGCATGATGGTGCCGCCTGGGGTCTCGTAGCAGCCACGCGACTTCATGCCCACGTAACGGTTTTCGACGATGTCCAGACGACCGATGCCGTTGGCGCCGCCGATGCGGTTCAGGTCAGCCAGCACGGTAGCCGGGGACTTCTCGACGCCGTCGATGGCAACGATGTCGCCATTGCGGTAGGTCAGCTCGATGTAGGTTGCCTGGTCTGGTGCGTTCTCTGGCGAGACGCTCCAACGCCACATGTCCTCTTCGTGCTCGGTCCAGGTATCTTCCAGGACACCGCCTTCGTAGGAGATGTGCAGCAGGTTGGCGTCCATCGAGTACGGTGATTTTTTCTTGCCGTGGCGCTCGATCGGGATGCCGTGCTTCTCGGCATAGTCCATCAGTTTTTCGCGGGACAGCAAGTCCCACTCACGCCATGGGGCGATGACCTTGACACCAGGCTTGAGCGCATAGGCACCCAGCTCGAAGCGCACCTGGTCGTTGCCTTTACCCGTAGCGCCGTGGGAGATAGCGTCGGCGCCGGTTTCGTTGGCGATTTCGATCAAGCGCTTGGCAATCAGCGGACGAGCGATGGAAGTACCCAGCAGGTACTCGCCTTCGTAGACGGTGTTGGCGCGGAACATCGGGAATACGAAGTCACGCACGAATTCTTCGCGCAGGTCGTCGATGTAGATTTCTTTCACGCCCATCGCCTGAGCCTTCGCGCGGGCCGGTTCGACCTCCTCGCCCTGCCCCAGGTCAGCGGTGAAGGTCACCACTTCGCAGTTGTAGGTATCCTGCAGCCACTTGAGAATCACCGAAGTATCAAGGCCGCCGGAATACGCCAGTACGACCTTATTTACGTCCGCCATGCCATCACTCCACGGGGTTGTACGGAAAGCGATTGATTCTACCGGCGTCAGTGACAAATTTACAGTGGGGCGACAGCTTCTGACGACAAAGCGACAGGAACTGTCGACGGCGCGACTATGGGTTGGTGGCGGTTATCCGAGTTTAGTGGCGACTAGAGCTGTTTGGCGGCAGGCGCAGCAGCTGGCGCTGATGTCGAAGCCGGCGCAGCAGGCGCCTGCTCAAGCGGCTTCTCGACCGGCTTGGCAACCGGCGTAACCCGATCCAGCTCAATATTCACTCGACGGTTGCGCGCACGATTGGCGGCGCTGTTGTTCTTGGCAAGCGGGTACCGCTCGCCATGGAATCGCACGGTGATCTGCTCTTCCGGCACGCCATGCGCCTTCAGGTAATCAGCTACGGCCAGGGCGCGGCGCCGCGAATTTTCCCGATTGGTCAGGCGATTGCCGCTGTTGTCGGAGTGGCCGTTGAGCTCGATGTGATTTACCGACGGGTCTGCCTTGAGGTAATCGAGGATCACATCCAGTCGCGCCCGGGCATTGCTGTCCAGATCGACCCCGGTGGGGAAGCCGACCTGGGTCTGGCGAATCTGGTCGTAGTTCATTGGCAGCAACTTACCGGCACACGCCTGATAATCGCTGTAGGCCTTGGCGAAGCTTACCGGCAGTACTCGCACTTCCATGGCCCGGCCGCCTTCGCCGGTGTAGTTGCGCACCACTGTGCTGCGTCCATCGAGCAGGCCATTGATCAGACGACTGGCCTGGCCCTGGGAGGAGGTGAACAGCACGCCGGTACGCGCCATACGCACGGCGCCCAGGTTGATATCGCCACGCCCAGGCTGCCAGGGCGCTGCAGCAGCGAGCAAAGTGGCCGAACCCGCTCCCAACACGTTGCTGTTGGAACGCAGCTGGAAGGTCGGCTGCTCGCCGGCGCGCCGCACGAACTCGCCGCTGCCAAAGCCTTCGATCGGCTGGACCAATCGGCACTCGAACTGGTCACCCTCGACCGTCCAGGCGATGTTCTCCATCCGCGTCTGGAAGGTCAGTGCACCGGCCGGCAGGCTGGCAAACAGAGTGAACAGGGCTAGGTAACGCTGGCGCACGGGCGGCTCCACAAATTCTGACGGCTTACCTGCAGGCTATCGGTCGGCTGGCGGAAAACTTGATAGCCGTGCTCGCCCAAGGGTTTTCCGGTAGCATTCACCCTTGAGTTCGACCCGCCTGGAATTCCCAATGTCCGACCGCCTGACCCTCCTGCGTCCCGACGACTGGCACATCCATCTGCGCGATGGTGCCGTCTTGCCCCACACCGTTGGTGACGTGGCGCGCACCTTCGCCCGTGCCATCATCATGCCCAACCTGGTCCCGCCGGTGCGCGACGCCGCCGAGGCTGGCGCCTACCGCGAGCGCATCCTTGCCGCTCGCCCGGCAGGCAGCCGCTTCGAGCCGCTGATGGTGCTGTACCTCACCGATCGCACCAGCCCTGACGACATCCGCGCGGCCAAGGCCAGTGGCTTCGTGTACGCCGCCAAGCTTTACCCGGCTGGCGCTACGACCAACTCCGATTCCGGCGTGACCAGCATCGATAACATCTTCCCGGCTATCGAAGCCTTGGCCGAAACCGGCATGCCATTGCTGGTACACGGCGAGGTGACCCGGGCCGAGATCGACGTGTTCGACCGCGAAAAACGCTTCATCGACGAGCATATGCGGCGTCTGGTCGAGCGTTTCCCGACGCTCAAGGTGGTGTTCGAGCACATCACCACGGCCGATGCTGCGCAGTTCGTCACCGAGGCCCCAGCCAACGTTGGCGCGACCATTACCGCCCAGCACCTGTTGTACAACCGCAACCACATGCTGGTCGGCGGCATTCGCCCGCATTTCTACTGCCTGCCGATCCTCAAGCGCAACACCCATCAGGTGGCGCTGCTGGACGCCGCTACCAGTGGCAATCCCAAGTTCTTCCTCGGCACCGACTCGGCGCCGCACGCCCAACATGCCAAGGAAGCCGCCTGTGGCTGCGCCGGTTGCTACACCGCCTATGCGGCCATCGAGATGTACGCCGAGGCGTTCGAGCAGCGCAATGCGCTGGACAAGCTCGAAGGCTTTGCCAGCTTGCACGGCCCGGCCTTCTATGGCCTGCCGGCGAACACCGACACCATTACCCTGGTCCGCGAAGAGTGGACTGCGCCAAGCAGCCTGCCGTTTGGCGACAATACTGTGATTCCGCTGCGCGCCGGTGAAAAACTGCGCTGGCGCCTGCTGGAGGAAAACGCGTGAGCGAAGATCTGTACGAAGACGACCAGGAAGGTCAAACCGGCGGTCCTCGCCACCCGATGGCCGAGCGCTTTCGTGGTTACCTGCCAGTAGTGGTGGATGTCGAGACTGGCGGCTTCAACAGCGCTACCGACGCACTGCTGGAGATCGCCGCAGTTACCATCGGCATGGATGAGAAGGGCTTCCTGTTCCCGGAACACACCTATTTCTTCCGCGTCGAGCCGTTCGAAGGCGCCAATATCGAAGCGGCCGCCCTGGAGTTCACCGGGATCAAGCTCGATCACCCACTGCGCATGGCCGTGAGTGAGGAAAGCGCGCTGACCGATATCTTCCGTGGCGTGCGCAAGGCGCTCAAGGCCAACGGCTGTAAGCGGGCGATCCTGGTTGGTCACAACAGTAGCTTCGACCTGGGCTTCCTCAACGCAGCAGTGGCGCGCAACGACCTCAAGCGCAACCCGTTCCATCCGTTCTCCAGCTTCGACACCGCCACCCTGGCCGGCCTTGCCTATGGTCAGACCGTGCTGGCGCGAGCGTGCCAGAGCGCGGACATCGACTTCGATGGTCGTGAGGCGCATTCGGCCCGTTATGACACCGAGAAGACCGCCGAGCTGTTCTGCGGCATCGTCAACCGCTGGAAAGAGATGGGCGGCTGGCGCGACTTCAACGATTGATCCAAAGGCCGCACTGCAGGGCCGGGCCGCTGCCACATATTCATTACGAGAGTGGGAGTAGCCGTGCTGCGCGATGGGGCTTTGAGCACGCATAAAAAAACCGGCCACTTGGGCCGGTTTTTTTATGCGTGGCGCTTACAGCTTGCCAGCATTCTCGCTCAGGTAGGCAGCAACGCCTTCTGGCGAAGCGTTCATGCCTTTGTCGCCTTTTTTCCAGTTGGCAGGGCAAACTTCACCGTGCTCTTCGTGGAATTGCAGGGCGTCAACCAGACGCAGCAGCTCGTCCATGTTACGGCCCAGCGGCAAGTCATTGACGATCTGCGAACGAACAACGCCGTTCTTGTCGATCAGGAAGGCGCCACGGAAAGCTACGCCGCCTTCGGACTCGACGTCGTAGGCTTTGCAGATTTCGTGGGTGATGTCAGCTGCCAGGGTGTACTTGACCTGGCCGATGCCGCCGTTGTTGACCGGGGTGTTACGCCAGGCGTTGTGGGTGAAGTGCGAGTCGATCGACACGCCGATCACTTCCACGCCGCGGGCAGCGAAGTCTGGGATGCGGTTGTCCAGGGCGATCAGCTCGGACGGGCAGACGAAGGTGAAGTCCAGCGGGTAGAAGAACACCAGGCCGTACTTGCCCTTGATGGCCGAGGCCAGGTTGAAGCTGTCGACGATTTCGCCGTTGCCCAGTACAGCTGGAACGGTGAAGTCGGGGGCTTGTTTACCAACGAGTACGCTCATTCGTTAACTCCTGATGATGGTGAAGAATCGTTGCCCGCACGCTGACAGCGCCAGGCATCCAACAAAGGCCGCCCATCATACACAGGTTCGAGTGACAGTCCGAATCCAACCGCCGGTCGCTCAAGGCGGGCGCTTTCAGAAAGCACTTTGACAAGCATTCTCATTACCATTAAGCTCCAATCCATCGACTCAACCCGCGATGGTCAGCCCTATGTATGTGTGTCTTTGTGTCGGCGTGACCGACGGACAGATCCGCGATGCGATCTACGAAGGATGCTGCAGCTACAAGGAAGTTCGAGCCGCCACCAATGTGGCCAGCCAATGTGGCAAGTGTGCCTGCCTCGCCAAGCAGGTGGTCCGCGAGACCCTGACCGACCTTCAGGTCAGCCAACAAGCCGCCCTGCCCTACCCCGTTGAATTTAATGCGGCCTGAAATACCAGCGAATTTGAAGAACCGGACCTCGTGTCCGGTTTTTTTATGCCAGTAATTCAATAAGTTAGCGCTCTAACGCGGTTCACAAACATTCTTATTCCGATTAAATTTCATTTATTATTCAATAACTTAGGTTTGACAGTGGTACTTGTGGGGCTCAAACTTCTCTGTATTGGCATACCTCACAGGGCAGGAACCCGGACATGAAAGGCGACGTAAGCGTCATCCAGCATCTCAACAAGATCCTCGGAAACGAGCTGGTCGCGATCAACCAGTACTTCCTGCACGCCCGCATGTACGAAGATTGGGGCCTGAACAAGCTCGGCAAGCACGAGTACAAGGAATCGATCGATGAGATGAAGCACGCTGACAAACTGATCAAGCGTATTCTCTTCCTCGAAGGCATCCCGAACGTTCAAGACCTGGGCAAATTGCTGATCGGTGAGCACACCAAGGAAATGCTTGAGTGTGACCTGAAGATCGAGCAAAAAGGCCTGACCGACCTCAAGGCCGCCATCGCCCATTGCGAAACGGTCGGCGACTTCGGCTCGCGTGAAATGCTCGAAGACATCCTCGAATCCGAGGAAGAGCACATCGATTGGCTGGAAACCCAGCTGAGCCTGATCGACAAGATTGGCATCGAGAACTACCTGCAATCGCAGATGGGCGAAGAATAATCTTCTTCCAGATACGAAAAAGCCCCGCCAAGTGCGGGGCTTTTTCGTATCTGCCAGAGCGGCGTGACCGCTCCGGCATCAGCGTGTATCAGGCTTCGGAAGCCTTGGCCTTGGCGGCTGCTTCCTTGATCAGCGTTTGCAGCTCACCCTTCTCGAACATCTCGAGCACGATGTCGCTGCCGCCGACCAGCTCACCGGCCACCCACAGTTGCGGGAAGGTCGGCCAGTTGGCGTACTTGGGCAGGTTGGCGCGAATTTCTGGGTTCTGCAGGATGTCGACGTAGGCGAACTTCTCGCCGCACTGCATGACGGCCTGCGAGGCACGGGACGAGAAGCCGCACTGCGGGGCGTTCGGCGAGCCTTTCATGTAAAGCAGAATGGTGTTGTTGGCAATCTGCTCTTTGATTGTTTCGATGATATCCATGGAACACCTCGTCTGAACTTTCCGACTCGATGGTCGGCACGGTGACGCATTGTATCGGAAAGCTCAGCGGTGGGTCGACCAGCGTGCGGACAGATCGACCAATGCGTTGTAGCCGTCAATGTTATCGCGGGGCAAGCTCGCTTCCACGCAAGCGCTCGTAGACCTTACAGCACCTGAGTTGGAGCAGTTAGGGCAGCATTTGTGGACGGTTCAGTCTTTAGCAACGCCTAGCAACGCCTAGCAATGTGGGAGCGGGCTTGCCCCGCGATAGCGTCATCGCAAACAACGCTATCGCGGGGCTAGCCCGCTCCCACGTGCACCCACGTTAGCTAACAGAAGAGCCAACCCGATAGCAGAAGAATCAAGCCGCCTCCACCTTCACCGGCACCCCATTCAACGCTGCATTGCCCGACACTGCATCGCGCAAATGCTCATCGGTCAGGTCATTGGCACTCACTCCAGGCTGCGCCCCGGCGATGTGCAGCTGCACGCCCTGACGGCCATGCCCATAACCATGTGGCAAGCTGACCACGCCCGGCATCATTTCCTCACTCGATTGCACCTGAACCTCGACGACCCCAGTCCGCGAACGGATCCGCACCCATTGACCGTCCGTGAGCTGCCGCTGGGCGAGGTCCTGCGGGTGCATCAGTAACTGATGACGTGGCTTGCCTTTAACCAAGCGGTGGAAGTTATGCATCCAGGAGTTGTTGCTGCGCACATGTCGACGTCCTATCAACAGCAGCTCGTCAACCGCCGGTGGCACCTGCTCAGCCAACCGGCGCAGATCGTCCAGTAGCAACTGCGGCGCCGCTTCGACGGCCTGGCTGGGGGTGCGCAAACGCGCCGCCAGGTTCGGCTGTAACGGCCCGAGGTCGAGCCCGTGAGGAAACTGATCGAGGGTTTCCAACGACAAGCGCCATGGCGAGCCCTCACCATGACGGCCTTTACGCAAAGCCAGATCGATCATCTGGGCGGGCGGCAAGGTCGGCTTGAGCTCCACACCCGCGCGCTCAGCGAAGGCCTTGGCCAGGCCGACGAAGATCTCCCAGTCGTGCAGTGCGCCCTCAGGCTTGGCCAGGATCGCCCGGTTGAAGCGCGTAACGTTACGCACGGCCAGCAGGTTGAAGGTAGTGTCGTAGTGATCGTTCTCCAACGCCGAGGTGGACGGCAGGATCAGGTCGGCATGGCGGGTAGTCTCGTTGATATACAGATCGATGCTAAGCATGAACTCTAGGCCCGCCAGCGCCTGGTCCAGCTGTCGGCCATTGGGCGTGGACAACACCGGGTTGCCGGCTACCGTTACCAAGGCCCGCACCTGCCCCTCGCCAGGCTCGAGCAGCTCTTCTGCCAAGGCTGCCACCGGTAACTCACCGCCATACTCAGGCAAGCCAGACACGCGACTCTGCCAGGCATTGAAGTGCCCACCGGCGGTACTGGCGACCAGATCCACCGCAGGTTCGGTGCACAACGCCCCGCCCTGGCGGTCAAGATTGCCGGTGACCAGGTTGATCACCTGTACCAGCCAATGGCACAAGCTGCCAAAGGCCTGGGTCGAGACGCCCATGCGCCCGTAACAGACGGCCCGCCCGGCGCCAGCGAACTCACGCGCCAGCAGGCGAATCTGCTCGGCGGCTACCCCGCACAATGGGCTCATGCGCTCAGCGCTGAACGGCGCAATCGCCTGGCGTACCTGCTCCAGGCCATTGACCGGCAAATGCGAGCCCTTGGCCAGATCTTCGCTGAACAGGGTATTGAGCAGGCCGCACAGCAACGCGGCGTCACCGCCTGGACGAATGAACAGATGCCGATCAGCCATGTTGGCTGTTTCGCTGCGTCGAGGGTCGACCACCACAAGCCGCCCGCCCCGCGCCCGTAAGGCCTTCAAGCGTTTCTCAACATCCGGCACGGTCATGATGCTGCCGTTGGAGGCCAGCGGATTCCCCCCCAGAATCAGCATGTAATCGGTGTGGTCGATATCCGGGATCGGCAGCAACAGGCCGTGGCCGTACATCAGAAAGCTGGTCAGGTGCTGAGGCAACTGGTCCACCGAAGTGGCCGAAAAGCGATTGCGCGTCTTCAGCAGGCCGAGGAAGTAATTGCTGTGGGTCATCAAGCCGTAGTTGTGCACGCTGGGGTTGCCCTGGTACACGCCCACCGCATTGCGCCCATGACGTTGCTGGATGTCCCACAGTTTGTCGGCGGCCAAGGCAAACGCCTGGTCCCAGCCGATGGGCTCCCAGCGTTCGCCCACACGCCTGTGCGGCTGGCGCAGGCGGTCAGGGTCTTGCTGGATATCCTGCAGCGCTACCGCCTTGGGGCAGATATGGCCACGGCTGAACGGATCCTGAGGGTCGCCCTTGATCGAGGCAATGCGCGCCTGGCCGTCGCTTTCATGGGCAATCTCGATGTTCAGGCCGCAAATGGCCTCGCACAGGTGACAGGCTCGGTGATGCAGGGTCGTGGACATGGTCGCCTCTGCCTTGTTGTTGTGAGCCTTCGACTATGCGCCCACCCTCAACCTCTCGCCAGCCGGCTTTGCCGCGTGAATCGCACGCCATCAGGCATACGATTCGCGACACAGGGTTTGCCAACGCCCCCGCGCCCCGTGTACAACCCCTGTAGTAAATAAAAAACAGTACCCACCAGAGGGTTACGACACCCGTTGATACAGAGACGCGGTTTCCCCTCTTGGTTTCAGGCGACATTTAATTATAGTATTGCGCCTTTCCCCTATTTCGTCCGCCCCGTGCGGCTTACGCCGCAGGTCACTCCCGTTGTCAATAAAACCATACGGTCGACCTGCAAACCGTTGCAGATAAGGTAGTCAATCATGAGCGCTAGGCACTTTCTCTCCCTGATGGATTTCACTGCTGACGAATTGCTCGGCGTGATCCGTCGAGGCATCGAGCTGAAGGACCTGCGTAGTCGCGGCGTGCTGTTCGAGCCGCTGAAGAACCGCGTGCTTGGGATGATTTTCGAAAAATCATCGACCCGTACCCGCCTGTCGTTCGAAGCCGGCATGATCCAGCTCGGCGGCCAGGCTATCTTCCTGTCGCCTCGTGACACTCAACTGGGCCGTGGCGAGCCGATTTCCGATAGCGCCATCGTCATGTCGCGCATGCTCGATGCTGTGATGATCCGTACCCATCACCACAGCATCCTCACCGAGTTCGCCGCACATTCGCGGGTGCCGGTGATCAATGGCCTGTCCGATGAGTCGCACCCCTGCCAACTGCTGGCCGACATGCAAACCTATCTGGAGCACCGCGGCTCGATCCAGGGCAAGACCGTGGCCTGGATCGGCGATGGCTACAACATGTGCAACTCCTATATCGAAGCCGCCCAGCAGTTCGACTTCCAGCTGCGCATCGCCTGTCCCGAGGGCTACGAGCCCGATCCACGCTTGCTGGCATTGGCCGGCGAGCGTGTGCAGATCGTTCGTGATCCCAAGCAAGCCGTCGCTGGCGCGCACCTGGTAACTACCGATGTCTGGACTTCCATGGGCCAAGAAGAGGAAACTGCACGGCGCCTGGCGCATTTCGCGCCTTACCAGGTCACCCGCGAACTGCTCGACCTGGCAGCACCCGATGCCCTGTTCATGCATTGCCTGCCCGCCCACCGTGGCGAGGAAATCAGCCAGGACCTGCTCGACGACCCGCGTTCGGTCGCTTGGGACCAGGCTGAAAACCGCCTGCATGCGCAGAAGGCCCTTCTCGAATTCCTTGTCGAACCGGCTTACCACCACGCATGAGTCAACCGCTACTGCTTAACCTGCGCAACCTGGCCTGCGGCTATGGCAACCAGCGCATCGTCCAGAACCTCAACTTGCACCTCAATGCAGGCGACATCGGTTGCCTGCTGGGGTCCTCGGGTTGCGGCAAGACCACCACCCTGCGTGCCATTGCCGGCTTCGAGCCAGTGCACGAGGGTGAGATCCAGCTCGCGGGCGAAGTGATCTCGCGCGCAGGCTTTACCCTGTCGCCGGAAAAACGCCGGATCGGCATGGTGTTCCAGGACTACGCGCTGTTCCCCCACCTGACCGTGGCGCAGAACATTGCCTTCGGCATTGGCAAGCACCCGCGCCAGGGTGAAGTGGTCGAGGAGATGCTCGAGCTGGTCAAGCTCGGTGGCCTCGGTGGGCGCTATCCGCATGAGTTGTCCGGTGGCCAGCAACAGCGCGTGGCCCTGGCCCGCGCGTTGGCCCCTGAGCCGCAATTGCTGCTGCTCGATGAGCCTTTTTCCAACCTCGACGTCGAACTGCGTCGGCGCCTGAGCCATGAAGTGCGCGACATTCTCAAAAGCCGCGGCACCAGCGCCATTCTGGTCACCCATGACCAGGAAGAGGCATTCGCCGTCAGCGATCAGGTCGGAGTGTTCAAGGAAGGTCGCCTGGAGCAGTGGGACACGCCCTACAACCTCTACCACGAACCGCAGACGCCCTTCGTTGCCAGCTTCATCGGCCAGGGCTACTTCATCCGTGGCCAGATGATCAGCCATGAGGCAGTCAATACTGAACTGGGCGAACTGTGCGGCAACCGTGCCTATATCATGGCGCCGGGCAGCTCGGTGGACGTGCTGCTGCGCCCGGACGACATCGTCCATGCGCCAGACAGCGAACTGCGCGCGAGCATCGTCGGCAAGAGCTTCCTCGGTGCGTCGACCTTGTACCGCCTGCAACTGGCTACCGGTAGCCAGCTCGAGGCGATTTTCCCCAGCCATGTCGATCATCAGGTCGGCCAGGATGTGGGGATTGCAGTGAAGGCCGATCACCTGGTGTTGTTCGCTGTGCCTGGCAGTGTCGCGGCGCAGTTGCCACGTCAGGAGAATGGCGTTCGCCGCTACAGCTCGGCAACCTGACAAGCCGCTCCTTACAACGCTGAGCCTATAGGAGCAGCTGGCTTTGCCTGCAATGGCCTGCGCAGCAGGCCGTTATCCATGACTAGCCCCGGCCAATCTCGGCAAAGGTGCCTTGGGTATGCTCAGCCAGCACTGCTGCAGCCAGCTCCACCTCCAACCCACGCCGCCCAGCACTGACGTGAATCGTTTCGAACTGTTGCGCTGATTGATCGATAAACGTGCGCAAACGCTTCTTCTGCCCCAACGGGCTGATCCCGCCAACCAGGTATCCGGTGGCCCGCTGTGCCGCAGCCGGATCAGCCATCTCGCACTTCTTGACCCGGGCCGCCTGCGCCAACGCTTTGAGGTCCAAGGTGCCACCCACCGGCACCACCGCCACCAATAACTCACCTTTCTCGCTGCTGGCCAGTAGTGTCTTGAATACCTGCACCGGGTCTAGCCCAAGCTTTTCCGCCGCTTCCAGGCCATAAGAAGCAGATTTGGGATCATGTTCATAGCTGTGCACGCGGTGTTCGGCGCGGGCCTTTTTCAGCAGATCGAGAGCGGGGGTCATGCAGGGCTCCGAGCAAGTACAGGTCGGCGGCTACTTTAGGTGAAAAGGCTTGAGCCAGCCAGTCTGTCGCCAGATCGCGGCGAGTTATCGGAATAGTCACTCTTGTTGCAGTTAGTCAGATTATGGCTGACCGTTCACTTTCGACCTTTGACATGAGCGTTTCTTGCCTATATTTTTTCGTTTCTGAATAAATGGTGCACTTTTAAGGTGCGCTTTCGCTTATCCGCCCGGGGTCAATGGGGATCGACTCTGGGCCTTGCTGTCGAGCGCCTTGCGCCTCACAACAACAAGAACCGAGGTCATACATGACGACTGCTCTACGCGAACCAACGCTTTCCGGCCAATGCATGGCCGAATTCCTGGGCACGGCCCTACTTATCTTTTTCGGCACAGGTTGCGTCGCTGCGCTCAAGGTCGCTGGCGCCAGCTTCGGCCTGTGGGAAATCAGCATCATCTGGGGGGTCGGCGTGAGCATGGCGATCTACCTCACCGCCGGGGTTTCCGGCGCGCACTTGAACCCAGCGGTGAGCATTGCCTTGAGCCTGTTCGCGGGCTTCGACAAGCGCAAACTGCCCTTCTATATCCTTGCTCAGGTCTGTGGCGCCTTCTGCGGCGCCGCCCTGGTCTACACCCTGTACAGCACTCTGTTCTTCGATTTCGAACAGGCCCACGCCATGTTGCGTGGCAGCGAGGCAAGCCTGGAACTGGCCTCGGTGTTCTCCACCTATGCCCATCCAGCCCTGTCGATCGGCCAGGCATTTTTGGTCGAAATGATCATCACGGCCATTCTCATGGCGGTGATCATGGCCCTGACCGATGACAACAACGGCCTGCCCCGCGGGGCGATGGCGCCACTGCTGATCGGCCTACTGATTGCGGTTATTGGCAGTGCCATGGGCCCGCTCACCGGCTTTGCGATGAACCCTGCCCGAGATTTCGGCCCAAAACTGATGACTTTCCTCGCTGGCTGGGGCGAAATCGCCTTTACCGGCGGGCGCGACATTCCCTATTTCCTGGTTCCGGTGTTCGCACCGATCGTGGGCGCATGCCTGGGCGCGGCGGTTTACCGCGGCCTGATCGCGCGCAATTTGCCGATGGCGCAAACCGCGAACCTGCAAACAGACGATAATCCCCAGAGCGATGCGCAGGTGTCCTGATTCGGACACCTAAACGCATGCCGGGCCGATTCCCCGGCCAGCCTGACCTAACCCTTTTTGTGCAAGGCCACCGACATGACAGACACCCAGGACAAGAACTACATCATCGCCCTGGACCAGGGCACCACCAGTTCGCGGGCCATCATTTTCGACCGTGACGCCAATGTGGTCGGCACCTCCCAGCGCGAGTTCGCCCAGCACTACCCACAGGCCGGCTGGGTCGAGCACGACCCAATGGAAATCTTCGCCACCCAGAGCGCGACCATGGTCGAGGCCCTGGCCCAGGCGGGTATCAGTCACGCCCAGGTCGCTGCAATCGGCATCACCAACCAGCGCGAAACCACCGTGGTCTGGGACAAGGAAACCGGCCGCCCGGTCTACAACGCTATCGTCTGGCAGTGCCGACGCAGCACCGAGATCTGCGCCCAGCTCAAGCGCGACGGCCATGAAAGCTATATCCGCGAGACCACCGGCCTGGTCACCGACCCGTACTTTTCTGGCACCAAGCTCAAATGGATCCTGGATAACGTCGAAGGTGTACGCGAGCGCGCCGAGCGTGGCGAGTTGCTGTTCGGCACTGTCGATACCTGGCTGATCTGGAAATTCTCCGGCGGCAAGGTGCATGTCACCGACTACACCAACGCCTCGCGCACCTTGATGTTCAACATCCATACCCTGCAATGGGACGAGAAACTCCTGCAACTGCTCGGCGTACCGCGCCAGATGCTGCCGCAGGTGCGCTCCTCCTCCGAGGTCTACGGCCAGACCAAGAGCGGCATCGACATCGCCGGTATCGCTGGTGACCAGCAGTCGGCGTTGTTCGGCCAGATGTGCGTGGAGGCCGGTCAGGCCAAGAACACCTACGGCACCGGCTGTTTCCTGCTGATGAACACGGGCGACAAAGCCGTGACCTCGTCGCATGGCCTGCTCACCACCATCGCCTGCGGCCCGCGCGGCGAAGTGGCCTATGCGCTGGAGGGCGCGGTCTTCAATGGCGGCTCGACCGTTCAGTGGCTGCGTGACGAACTGAAGATCGTCAACGATGCGCTGGACACCGAGTACTTTGCCAGCAAGGTCAAGGACAGCAACGGCGTCTACCTGGTACCGGCCTTTACCGGCCTGGGCGCGCCGTACTGGGATCCGTATGCCCGTGGCGCGTTGTTCGGCCTGACCCGTGGAGTCAAGGTCGATCACATCATCCGCGCAGCGCTCGAGTCGATCGCCTACCAAACCCGCGACGTGCTCGACGCCATGCAGCAAGACTGCGGCCAGCGCCTGAGCGAGCTGCGCGTGGACGGCGGCGCGGTGGCCAACAACTTCCTCATGCAGTTCCAGGCCGATATCCTCGGCACCTGTGTCGAGCGGCCGCAGATGCGCGAGACCACCGCCCTGGGCGCCGCTTACCTGGCGGGCCTGGCATGCGGTTTCTGGAGCGGCCTGGACGAGTTGCGCGACAAGGCGATCATCGAGCGCGAATTCAGCCCACAGCTGGATGAGACGCAGAAAGAGAAGCTCTATGCTGGCTGGAAGAAAGCCATCGAGCGTACCCGTGATTGGGAAGATCACGAGGCCTGATTCAGCCTTCATCGACCAATCGCGGGGCAAGCCCGCTCCCACGTGCGCTTATGCTGAACACGTGGGAGCGGGCTGGCCCGCGATGACCTGGGCGAGCTTCCTTTGCTGGCCGTCATCCCTTTCCTACGGCATCATTGCAGCATTTGTCCGGCAGCCCCAAAGGACCGCCCATGAATCTGCCCCCCCGCCAACAACAAATCCTCGAACTGGTGCGCGAACGCGGCTACGTCAGTATCGAAGAAATGGCGCAGTTGTTCGTCGTTACCCCGCAAACCATCCGCCGCGACATCAACCAACTGGCCGAGATCAACCTGCTGCGCCGTTACCACGGTGGTGCGGCGTACGACTCAAGCATCGAGAACACGGCCTACGCCATGCGCGCAGACCAGATGCGCGATGAGAAACAGCGTATCGCTGAAGCCGTGGCCCTGCAGATTCCCGATCACGCTTCGGTGTTCATCAATATCGGCACCACCACCGAATCGATCGCCCGCGCGCTGCTCAATCACAACCACCTCAAGGTCATCACCAATAACCTGCACGTCGCCTCGATCCTCAGCACCAAGGACGATTTCGAAGTCTTGGTGGCCGGCGGCACGGTGCGCCGCGATGGGGGGGTGGTCGGTCAGGCCAGCGTCGACTTCATCAACCAGTTCAAGGTCGACTTCGCCCTGGTGGGCATCAGCGGTATCGATGAAGATGGCAGCCTGCTCGATTTCGATTACCAGGAAGTGCGCGTATCCCAGGCGATCATCGCCAATGCACGCCAGGTCATCCTCGCCGCCGACTCCAGCAAGTACGGACGCAATGCCATGGTCCGCCTGGGTTCGATCAACCTGGTCGACTGCCTGGTGACCGACCAGCCCCCCTCCCCCGCGTTGAACCAGTTACTGGCCCAGCACAAGATTCGCCTCGAAGTGGTGTGAGCGGCGTTGGGGCCGCTTTGCGGCCCCAAGATCCTGGGCTCAAGCACGCTCGTCGCAAATGTTCATAAATGTTCACTTTCTTGTCATCTGATCAGTTTTTTCTATGAAGACTGACTGGCGATAGCCGTTCTGTTGCGCTAGTATTTTCGGAAACGAACATTGATGTTCATATTCGATGTGAACAGCCTTCAGGAGGCCTGCCCGTGTCCCAGCCCGTTTCGTCCCAGCCTACCCTCGCCGACTGCTACGATCTTGCCGTGATCGGTGGCGGTATCAATGGCGTGGGCATTGCCGCCGATGCAGCCGGACGTGGCCTGAAAGTGTTCCTTTGCGAAAAGGACGATCTGGCCCAGCATACCTCCTCCGCCAGCAGCAAACTGATCCATGGCGGCTTGCGTTACCTGGAGCACTACGAGTTTCGCCTGGTGCGTGAGGCCTTGGCCGAGCGTGAAGTGTTGCTGGCCAAGGCGCCGCATATCGTCAAGCCGATGCGTTTCGTCCTGCCTCATCGCCCGCACCTGCGCCCGGCCTGGATGATTCGCGCCGGCCTGTTCCTTTACGATCACCTGGGCAAGCGTAAACGCCTGGGCGCTTCGCGCAGCCTGCGCTTTGGCCCTGGCAACCCGCTCAATCCGGCCATCACCCGCGGTTTCGAATATGCCGACTGCGCCGTCGACGATGCGCGCCTGGTGGTACTCAACGCCATGGCTGCGCGTGAAAAAGGCGCCGATATTCATACCCGCACCCGCTGCCTGCGTGCCGAGCGCATCGATGGCCTGTGGCAAGTTGAATTGCAGCACGCCGATGGCAGCCTGCGGACCATCCGCGCCCGCGCCTTGGTCAATGCCGCAGGCCCCTGGGTCGCCAGCTTCATCAAAGACGATCTCAAGCTCGATGCGCCATACGGTATCCGCTTGATTCAAGGCAGCCACATCATCGTGCCGCGCCTATACGAAGGCGAGCACGCCTACATCCTGCAGAATGAAGATCAGCGCATTGTTTTCGCTATCCCCTACCTCGGGCGTTTCACCCTGATCGGCACCACCGACCGTGAATACAGCGGCGATCCGGCGCAAGTGAAAATCACCGAAGCCGAAACCGACTACCTGCTAAAGGTGGTGAACCAGCATTTCAACCACCAACTCAGCCGTGCCGACATCCTGCACACCTACTCCGGCGTGCGCCCGCTGTGCAATGACGAATCGGATAACCCTTCGGCAGTGACCCGTGACTACACCCTAGCGTTGTCCGCCAGTGAAGGCCTGGCGCCACTGCTGTCAGTATTTGGCGGCAAGCTTACCACCTACCGTAAACTGGCTGAGTCGGCCATGACCGAACTCAAGCCCTTCTTCACTCAGATGCGCGAAAGCTGGACCGCCGAGAGCCCCCTGCCCGGCGGCGAGAACATGACCGAAACACAAGCCCTGGTCGATTCCCTCCTCGCACACCATGACTGGCTGCCTGTGGACATCGCCAAACGTTGGGCAAGCACCTATGGCAGCCGCGTATGGCGGCTGCTGGAAGATACTCAAGGGCCGGCTGACCTGGGCCAGACGATCGGCGGCGGCTTGTTCACACGCGAGGTAGACTACCTACGCAACCAAGAATGGGCCGTGACTGCCGAAGATATTCTTTGGCGCCGCACCAAGCTGGGCCTGTTCACCTCTACGGCGGAGCAACAGGCGCTGGTCGATTACCTGAAGCAAGTAGCAGATCACAGCGCGGGGATCCGCGCTGCCTGACGGGAATTGACGCAGCGCTTCGCCTATCGCGACGTGCTGCGTCAATACCTGAGCACCTTACAAGGGCCAACGCGCATACGCCTCTACCGTCAAACGCTTGATGAGTGCGGTTTCCTGCGTTTCCAACTGCTGCTTTAACTCATTACACCGCTCCAGGTACGTGTTCTCATCAATCTGATTACTCTCCACTTGTAATGCGTACTGCTCCAGCGTTTGCTGCTGAGCATCGACCAATGCTCTGAATTGCAAGAAATAGATCTGTCGCAGGTAATCCTGCCAGAAGGGCTGATCTGCCAGCGATTGCACCAGTTGCTCGGTGGATTCCGCAGAAAGAATTTCGACCCTGGCACTGTCGATATCTTCCGCCGTCACAAAAGAATGATCCTCAAAGTGCATACGCAGCGGTTGAGCTGGCAACTTCAGCCGCGTGGCCAGCCTTGTTCGGTATGCCAGGTAAGTTTCGATGTCGTCGATCCGCTCCAGGTTGCGCGGCTCGTTCGCGTTCACCTCCCTCAGCCACTTCAGTTTACGTGCAGCAATCCTGTCCACCTGCTGCAAGCGAAACAGCGAACGCCCAAGCCTTATCAAAGCGGCCTCACTCTGCATCTGGGCCAAACCTGCCATCTCGCGATGAACCAGTACACGGATTTCCATCTGGCTGAGTAGCCATAGCAGCCTGTCCTCACAGGTGGCCATTCCGCCCGCCTGTTCGAACAATAGCTCGCGCAACTCGCCATTTTGCTCGCATGCCTCGATGATGTTCCACACCCTTGCCCGGTAGTACGCGGGATGTTTCAGATAATCAGAAGATCGTGCGAAATCACGCAAAAAGCGGAAAAAGTCATTCGCTCCAGGCTCACTGCGCAGGTTACTCCATAACGCTTCGCGCTCAGCGCGCAATGCTGAGGACGAACCTACCAGCCATCTAGACATCTCAGCTTGCAGAATCAGGTGATGCCGATAATAAGGACTGTGTTGAACAGCATGACCAGACGCAGTCGATGGAGCCGGTTGTTCATTCAGCAGAGCCTCACTGGCCTCATTCAATGGATTGTCGTGCAGTGCCATTTGCCGCAAGCGGGCCTGCAGCCCCTGAAGGTCGCGATTGACTTCGCGAATCTGGTTCTCTCGCAGATCGGCAATGCCTCGCCAAGGCAACTGCTGAACCTCAGCTGGCAGCTCTGTAATGGCCGCCCCACGCATCTGTACCCAACGCAAGTTGAGTAAGTGCCTCACCTGCGGTGCATCTCGCAACGGGTTGTAATTGAGCCCAAGTATCTCCAAATGCAACAACGTACTGAGCCGTTGGCTGTCCGCTGGCGTCATCACTATCTGGTTGTTATCGAGGCGTAAAATGCGAAGCTCGGTCAATTGCTCTACACCCGACGGGATAGACACCAGCCGATTGCTGCTCAGATAGAGCTCCGTAAGGTTCGGAAAACGCCCGAGAAAATCAGCATCGACAGTCTCCAGATCCATATCGAGCAACGCCAGGCGTGTCACATGGTTGAAGGTAATGTCTGAAGGCAAGTCAGGCAGGCTTGCTACACGCTCGCCACGGATTTCCAGCTCATAGCTGCCATCCATCCGCAGTCGCAACTTGCGCCGCCAGCAGCGCCTGATAGCGCTGGCCACCCTGCTGCGCCTGAGAAGATCCAATACGTTTCCATAATCGGACTGCCAAGTCGTCAGCGCTTCGCTCAATGCCATCCATTGCTCATGCAACGCTTGGTAGTGAGTCCACGGATCAACACCTTGGGCAGTCAAATTGAGCATGTACCGCTGCAATTGCGTATCGTCGAGGGTTGGGAATACTTGCAGAATTCCGCGCCTGGCAGCCGCGGTTCGGGTTTCGCCCCGCCCACTGAGCGGGTAGCCGAGCCGACCATCGGCAAAGCGCAAGGGGGGGCGAACACCACCGGCGATAGGCGTCTGCCCTATGAGCCTCGATGCCAAGTCACGGTGAACTCGCGCGTGCCCCGCCAGCCGGTCGGTCAATTGCTGATCGTCCAGCATGGCATTGCCTAGGCGCACTTTCTGCTCATCGCTCATGCACAGAAGAAGAGCGTGCATCAGGCTGTTGCTGGGTGTTGCCGGACGGCGGGAGTCTACGGTAGCGTCATGAACGCTGTAGCCGTGCCCTTCCCGCACGATGTAACGGGTTTGTTGTGCCACCCCTGAGCCCACCTGCCCCTGCAAGAGGCCCTGCGTTGAACCAACACGAAGTTCGATACGCAGCCTATCTGGCCAGGGAGCAAGCTCATGGACCAAGCCGATCGCCAGCCTTTCAGTATCGCCATTGATCGCCTGCTGCTGACGCAAACCGGCGCATGCACGATCCAGCCGACTGTCATGCAGGAACCAGCGAATTCTCTCAGCCATCACCAACGGTACGCGCCCGCTGGAGCGCAGTTGTTCAAGGTGCAGATTGTCGACCTGCTTGCGTATCTCCTTTGCCCCTCGCACCGAAAGCCCAGGAAATGATCGTCGGATCAATGCATCTTCAACTTCCTCCACCTCTTGGGCCGCAGCGACCAGCAGCTCGAATGCATCCGCCTCCATGGCGGGATGGAGGGCGTGCAGGTGATGGCGATCATACGCATCCAGTAGCCGAGCAGGCGCCGGGGCGTGCTCCACATGCAATTGGCGCAGCCGCTCCTCGTCAAAACCTGTGCAATCGAGTACCGCTGTTGCCTGTTCCGGCTTCATGTCAAAAAATGCTGCTGCCAGCCGACGCAACAATTGCAGTTCACCTGTCCATTCCTGAGGCAGCTCCAGCGCATGACGCCACCCACCACTGCCATTGCGTTCAAGCAACGGCCTGTATGCACCATCGCGCTTTGGATGGCGGATCACCAAATCCTTGCCGTTTTGCGAACGCGCCATCTGGAAGGTGCCCTCGTGGAATTGCACTTGAGTTCGTCCCAGGTAACTCTCGCCCTGCCCCGGCGACAGGCCCAGAGATTGGTCGACCTGGTAAGGCGTCATGTCAAACGAGCACAGTTTCAATCGCCCACTCTCAACTAACACAGGGGTCAATTTGCGCAAAAAGGTCACCCCGACCCCCACCGCCGCTCCCAGCGCCAGGTTTTGCGCAACCGCAAACACATGACCCAGGGCAGCCTCACGGTCGCCTAGCCGCCAATCCTGATAGCCTTCGTAGACTTCGTCGGCGACCTGAAACGCTGCAACACCCAGCATCAGCTCGCCCAGTACAGGTATGAATAGCCCGGCCAAGCCCAACAGCGCCAGGCCGGTATTTTCATAGTTGGCCAGGCGCCGACGTCGGCTGGCGGCATCTTCATCGTCTGTGGGCACCACCAGCACCCTGGCATCGTCGAATATCTTGTCGATGTACAAGGCTCGAAGATGAGCAAACAACGGTTGGTCTAGGGGAAAATGGCGACCATCGAGTTCAAGTGCGGTGCCTGTCGCGGTCTTGGCCCGAAGACGCTCAAGTTTGGCACTGAAGTCCATACGCTCGCGCTCGCCAATGAAACGCATAAAAAACGTCTCATAACTCGACTCACGCAAGCGCTGTCCCAAATCTGCATAGAGTGCGGCCCAGGAGGCATACTGCCGAACCGGCTTGTCAGCATCGCCAGGAATCCAAACGATTAGACCGCTAGGGGCAGCATCTCTGTGGTCACGCGTTTCGACCACCACCACCCCTTTGACACATTTACCAAGCACGAACAGCTGCCTACAGACAAGCACCGTGGTGTCGGCAGCTACGATCGGCTTTGGCGCGACAACTCTGAGCATCTGTAGATAGCTGCGCTCATCAATGTCTGCTTTGAAAAAGGCGATACGTACCGCAGCATCCAATGCCGTGCGCTGCGCCTCTTCAAACACTATCTCGATCTCTCGCCGAGCATGCCCTGGGGTGCCGCCCTCCTTGTCAGCCGGCAGCAAGTGCTCACGCAATACCCTTTGATAGTTGCCGCCTAAGTCCAGCTGACGGCAAAGCTTGGCGAACAACGCAAACGAAATGGGCAGCAAGGTGCCTGATGCAGCCTCTACCCGCCGGCGGACACGCGGCCTGGCGACAATTTCATCTGCAGCAAAGTTGTGCATTGCCGCAGACAGCAGTGGCACTGAGTCTGTGCGCACCGTGATCTCCAAAGGGGGCAGAGGAAAAATGCTTGGATAAAACTTGCGTACCACTGTACACAGCTGCGCCGACCTTACATCGACATGGAAGTTGTATTTCTGGGTAAGGGCTTGCTCCAACAGCGGTGCGCAAAACGCTGCCAGCTCGGGGAGACCACTCAGCAGCCGTTTCAATCGTTCGGCACTTTGCTGCTGCCCAATCAACGCAAGATGTAGCTCCTCGAGCGCATCACCGGGGGCATTTTTCAGCCAATCGGGTAACTGCTTGGCGATCAACGCATCTATTGAGTCGGAGGGAAGTTCGTGAACAGCCTGCTCAGGGGTATCGTTCATAGGGTGCCTCTCTATTCTTGAGAAGCGAACAGCAAGCCTCGAACGGCCTGGGACAAGGTGTTAATTAGATAGGACTGAGCCCTGCTTGAACGAATCCATTCGGATTCCCGAACGACTCAGCCGCAATTCATTCGGAGATCCGTACAAAAAACTGTTACAGGGCAACCGCTAAACTGTTGATCGCCTGCGTCTGCGGGGCGTTATGATCTCTGACAGAGCTTGGCACGACTCATGCTCTACACTTGGAAGCCGAATGCACCGCTTCATGCTGTATTCGTTGAACGAAAGAGTCCGCCAACGGCTCCATAAAAAAAACAAACACGTCGAGGAAAATTTGATGCGTATCGTTCGTCAATTGCTGGGCGCCGCCATCGCGGCCGCTGTGATCGCTTCGCCGGCCATGGCTGAAGAGCTGACCGGCACCCTGAAGAAGATCAAGGATTCGGGCACCATCACCCTGGGGCACCGTGACTCCTCCATTCCATTTTCCTACCTGGCAGGCAAGCCGGAACCCGTGGGCTACTCCCACGACATCCAGCTGGCCATCGTCGAGCACCTGAAAAAGCAACTCGACGCTCCTAACCTCAAGGCCCGCTACAACCTGGTCACCTCGCAGACCCGTATCCCACTGGTACAAAACGGCACTGTCGACGTCGAGTGCGGCTCGACCACCAACAACGTCGAACGCCAGCAGCAAGTCGGCTTCTCGGTCGGCATCTTCGAAGTCGGTACCCGCCTGCTGACCAAGGTCAAGGACGGTCAACCGGCCTACAAAGACTTCCCCGACCTGGCTGGCAAGAACGTGGTGACCACCGCTGGTACCACCTCCGAGCGTATCCTCAAGGCGATGAACGCCGACAAGCAGATGAAGATGAACGTGATCTCGGCAAAAGACCACGGCGAAGCCTTCAACATGCTCGAAAGCGGCCGCGCCGTAGCCTTCATGATGGACGACGCCCTGCTCGCCGGCGAAATGGCCAAGGCGCGCAAGCCTGCCGACTGGGTCATCACCGGTACTCCACAGTCCTACGAAATCTACGGCTGCATGGTGCGCAAGGGTGACGACGCGTTCAAGAAAGCCGTCGATGAAGCCATCGTTGCACTGTACAAGTCGGGCGAGATCAACAAGATCTACGACAAGTGGTTCTCTCAGCCAATCCCGCCAAAAGGCCTGAACCTGCAGTTCCCGATGAGTGACGAGCTCAAGGAACTGATCGCCAACCCGACCGACAAAGCGGCGGACGAGAAGAAGTCCTGAGTCGCAAATAGTGGCCTGGCGCTCAACATGCGCATGAATTAACCCTGCAGGCCACTCGTTAGTGTCTAACCTTTCATCCGAGGGCGCTCGCCGCCCTTGGATGTTCGAAGGTGCCCGTGAAACAACCGTCTGAGGGGAAATCCCGATGAATTACAACTGGGACTGGGGCGTATTCTTCAAGTCCACCGGCGTGGGTAGCGAAACCTACCTGGACTGGTACATCACCGGTCTAGGCTGGACCATCGCCATTGCCATCACCGCCTGGATCATCGCCTTGCTGCTGGGCTCGCTGCTCGGCGTGATGCGTACCGTGCCAAACCGCCTGGTGTCAGGGATTGCCACCGCCTACGTCGAGCTGTTCCGTAACGTACCGCTGCTGGTGCAGCTGTTCATCTGGTACTTCCTGGTACCGGACCTGCTTCCAGAAGGCCTGCAGGAATGGTTCAAGCAAGACCTCAACCCGACCACCTCGGCGCTGATCAGCGTGGTCATTTGCCTGGGCCTGTTCACCGCTGCGCGGGTCTGCGAACAGGTGCGTACCGGGATCCAGGCACTGCCCCGCGGCCAAGAAGCCGCCGCCCGGGCGATGGGCTTCAGCCTGGCGCAGATCTACAACAACGTGCTGCTGCCGCAAGCCTACCGGATCATCATTCCGCCGCTTACCTCGGAATTCTTGAACGTGTTCAAGAACTCTTCGGTGGCCTCGCTGATTGGCCTGATGGAGCTGCTGGCGCAGACCAAGCAAACCGCCGAGTTCTCCGCCAACCTGTTCGAGGCGTTCACCCTGGCTACCCTGATCTACTTCACCCTGAACATGGGCCTGATGCTGCTGATGCGCATGGTCGAGAAGAAAGTCTCGGTGCCCGGCCTGATCTCCGTGGGGGGTAAATGATGGAAATGGATTTCAGTGAAATCATCCCTGCCCTGCCGGCCCTCTGGGAAGGCATGGTCATGACCCTCAAGCTGATGGTCATGGGCGTGGTTGGCGGTATCGCCCTGGGCACCATCCTGGCGCTGATGCGCCTGTCGTCGAACAAACTGATGTCCAATCTCGCCGGCGCCTACGTCAACTACTTCCGCTCGATCCCGCTGCTGTTGGTGATCACCTGGTTCTACCTGGCAGTGCCGTTCGTGCTGCGCTGGATCACCGGCGAAGACACCCCGGTGGGCGCCTTCACCTCGTGCGTGGTGGCATTTATGATGTTCGAGGCCGCCTACTTCTGCGAAATCGTCCGTGCTGGCGTGCAGTCGATCTCCAAGGGCCAGATGGGCGCCGCCCAAGCCCTGGGCATGAACTACAGCCAGACCATGCGCCTGATCATCCTGCCGCAGGCGTTTCGCAAGATGACCCCACTGCTGCTGCAGCAGAGCATCATCCTGTTCCAGGACACCTCGCTGGTGTACACCGTGGGCCTGGTCGACTTCCTCAACTCGGCACGCTCGAACGGCGACATCATTGGCCGCTCGCATGAGTTCCTGATCTTCGCCGGTGTCGTCTACTTCCTCATCAGCTTCTCCGCTTCATGGCTGGTCAAGCGCCTGCAAAAAAGGATCACCGTATGATTTCCATCAAGAACGTCAACAAGTGGTACGGCGACTTCCAGGTGCTCACCGACTGCACCACCGATGTCAAAAAGGGTGAAGTGGTGGTGGTCTGCGGCCCATCCGGCTCGGGTAAATCCACCCTGATCAAGTGCGTCAACGCCCTGGAGCCGTTCCAGAAAGGCGACATCGTGGTCGACGGCACGTCGATCTCCGACCCCAAGACCAACCTGCCCAAGCTGCGCTCGCGGGTCGGCATGGTGTTCCAGCACTTCGAGCTGTTCCCACACCTGACCATCACCGAGAACCTGACCATCGCGCAGATCAAGGTGCTCGGTCGCAGCAAGGAAGAAGCCACCAAGAAAGGCCTGGCATTGCTTGAGCGAGTCGGCCTGTCGGCGCACGCGCACAAGCACCCTGGCCAGCTCTCCGGCGGCCAACAGCAACGTGTGGCGATCGCCCGCGCGCTGTCGATGGACCCGATCGTCATGCTGTTCGACGAACCGACCTCGGCGCTGGACCCGGAAATGGTCAGTGAAGTGCTCGATGTGATGGTGCAACTGGCCCACGAAGGCATGACCATGATGTGCGTGACCCACGAAATGGGCTTTGCCCGCAAGGTCGCCAACCGGGTGATCTTCATGGACAAGGGCAACATCATCGAAGACTGCACCAAGGAAGAGTTCTTCGGCGACCAGACGGCCCGCGACCAACGCACCCAGCACTTCCTCAGCAAGATCCTGCAACACTAAGTCGGCCACGGCAGCGGCTGTCCGGTCCCCACCGGGCAGCCGATGCTGGTCGTGACAAGGCCACTGTGATGAAATGCGACCCCTCGCTCCTGCGCCCTGCCCAACCCGCCGTGAAATCCCGCCTGATCCGTCAATTGCTGCTGCCCCCCTTGATCGTCCTGCTGATGGTCGGCCTGGGCCTGCTTGGCTATCTGGTCAGCGAGAGCAATGGCGTGCGCGCGTTGAGCGAGAATGGCGAGCGCCAGCTGGAGCTGCACGCGCGCACGGTCGAGAGTGAAATCAGCAAGTACACCTACCTGCCCAGCCTGCTGGAGCTCGAAGACAGCGTCTCGCACTTGCTGACCGACACCGACGGCGGCTCCCGCCAGACCGTCAACGAATACTTGGAAGGCTTGAACCGCCGCAGTCGCAGCCGGGCGATCTTCGTCCTCGACACCAGCGGCCGGGTACAAGCCACCAGCAACTGGCGCGATGCCGACTCGTTCCTCGGCGAAGACCTGTCGTTTCGTGCCTATTTCCAGGATGCCGTGCGCGGCGAGCCTGGACGCTTCTACGGCATCGGCAGTACCACCGGCGAAGCCGGCTATTACCTGGCCCACGGCCTGGAAGAACACGGCAAGATCATTGGCGTAGCGGTGATCAAGGTGCGCCTGGACACCCTTGAAGAGCGCTGGCAACGTGCGCGGCTGGAAGCTTTCGTCAGCGACGAGAACGGCATCATCATCCTCTCCAGCGACCCGGCCAGACGCCTCAAGTCGGTACGCCCGCTGACCCCGCAGACCAAAGAACGCCTGGCCCGTAGCCTGCAATACTATTGGTGGCCACTGAACGAGTTGCAGCCCCTGGCCCGGGAAACCCTGGCCGATGGCGTCGAGAAGCTGACTTTCCCGGCAAACAGCGAAACCGCCCAAGGCAAGCCCCATGAAGTGTCCTACCTGGCGCAGACTCGGCGCCTGGCCGACACCCCCTGGCATTTCACCCTGTTGACGCCGCTGCAGGACCTGCGCCGCGAGTCGATGGTCCAGGGCATCCTGGTCGGGGTGGCCTTCGCCCTGCTGGCGATCCTGGCGATTGCCTGGAACGAACGACGCAAAGTCATCGCCACGCGGTTGGCCGCACGTGAAGCGCTGGAAGAAGCCAACAGCCATCTGGAGCGCAAGATCGCCGAACGCACCGCCGACCTACGCGCCAGCAACGAGCGTCTTAAGGGCCAGATCCGCGAACGCCGGCATGCCGAGCAGACCCTGCGCCACGCCCAGGACGAACTGGTCCAGGCCGGCAAGTTGGCGGCCATCGGCCAGATGTCGACCAGCATTGCCCATGAGCTGAACCAACCGCTGGCGGCGCTGCGCACCTTGTCCGGCAACACCGTGCGTTTTCTGGAGCGCGGCGCGCTGGAAACGGCCAGCACCAACCTGCGCACCATGAACGACCTGATCGACCGCATGGGCCGCATCACCGCCAGCCTGCGTTCGTTCGCCCGCCGCGGCGACGACAGCGGCCAAGCCTCGCTGAGCAAAGCGATCGACGCCAGCCTGCAAGTGCTGGGCAATCGCATCGCCGGTTGCCACCTGCAACTGCACAGCCAGTATGATGACCAGCAGTTGGCCATCGATCAGACCCGCCTGGAGCAGATCCTGGTCAACCTGATTGGCAACGCCCTGGACGCCATGGCCACTCAGCCGCACCCCCAGCTGTGGTTGGAGGGCGAGCTGCAGGGCGACAAGTATCGCCTGCGCGTGCGCGACAATGGCCACGGCATCGATGCCGAGGCGCGCAAGCACCTGTTCGAACCTTTCTTCACCACCAAACCGGGCGAGCATGGCCTGGGCCTGGGCCTGACCTTGTCGGCGAGCCTGGCCGCCGCCGCCAAAGGCTCTCTGAGCGTCGAACACCCCGCCACTGGCGGTACCGCGTTCGTCCTCTCCCTGCCCTTGGTCAACGCCCCTAGCGAAACGGCTGAGCATTCATGAACCAAGCGCCTTTAACTGTACTGATCGTCGAAGACGACCCGCATGTACTGCTCGGCTGCCAACAGGCATTGGCCCTGGAAGACATCGCCTGCGAAGGCGTCGGCAGTGCCGAACAGGCCTTGGAACGCATTGGCGATGACTTTGCCGGCATCGTCGTCAGCGATATCCGCCTACCGGGCATCGATGGCCTGGAGCTGCTCAGCCGCCTCAAGGCGCGCGACCGCAGCCTGCCGGTGGTGCTGATTACTGGCCACGGCGATATCGACATGGCCGTTGGCGCCATGCGCAACGGCGCCTACGACTTCATGGAAAAACCCTTCTCGCCAGAACGCCTGGTCGAAGTGGTGCGCCGCGCCCTGGAGCAACGTGGCCTGGCCCGCGAGGTGTTTTCGCTGCGCCGCCAGTTGGCCGGCCAAAGCACCCTGGAAGGGCGCATCATCGGCCGCTCACCGTCCATGCAAAACCTGCGCGAACTGATCGCCAACGTCGCCGATACCTCGGCCAACGTGTTGATCGAAGGCGAGACCGGTACCGGCAAAGAACTGGTAGCCCGCTGCCTGCACGACTTCAGTCGGCGCCAGGGCCAGCCGTTCGTAGCGCTGAACTGCGGCGGCCTGCCTGAGAACCTGTTCGAAAGCGAGATCTTCGGCCACGAAGCCAACGCCTTTACCGGCGCCGGCAAGCGCCGCATCGGCAAGATCGAGCACGCCAACGGCGGCACGTTGTTCCTCGATGAAGTCGAGAGCATGCCGCTGAACCTGCAAATCAAACTGCTGCGCGTGCTACAGGAACGCACCTTGGAGCGGCTTGGCTCGAACCAGAGCATCCCGGTCGACTGCCGGGTGATCGCCGCGACCAAGTCCGACCTCGACGCCATGGGTCAGAGCGGCCAGTTCCGCAGCGACCTGTATTACCGCCTGAACGTGGTGACCCTGGAGCTACCGCCCCTGCGCGAGCGTCGGGAAGATATCCTGCAGCTGTTCGAACACTTCTTGCAGCAATCGGCCCTGCGCTTTGACCGCGAAGCGCCGGAGCTGGACAGTCAGACCCTGTCGCGGCTGATGGCCCACGACTGGCCGGGCAACGTGCGTGAGCTGCGTAACGTCGCCGAGCGCTATGCCCTGGGCTTGCCGGCGTTCAAGAAATCCGGCACCAGTGGCGCCAGCCAGGGCCTGGGCTTTGCCGAGGCGGTCGAGGCGTTCGAGCGCAACCTGCTCAGCGATGCCTTGCAGCGCAGCGGCGGCAACCTCAGCCAGGCCAGCCTGGAGCTGGGCATGGCCAAGACCACGCTGTTCGACAAAGTGAAAAAATACGGCCTCGGCTGAACTCGATCTCAACCTGGATGACATTGTGGATCTGCTATTCAAAGCCGCCTTGGGCGCGGGCGTGGTGGTACTGCTGGCGATACTGTCGAAGACGCGCAACTACTACATTGCCGGGCTGGTGCCGCTGTTCCCCACCTTCGCCCTGATTGCGCACTACATCGTTGGCAAGGGGCGCTCGCTAGAGGATCTGAAGACCACCATCTTGTTTGGCATGTGGTCGATCATTCCGTATTTCGTGTATCTGGCGACGTTGTATGTGCTGGTCGATCGGATGCGCTTGGAAGCGTCGTTGGCGCTGGCCACGGTTGCCTGGTTGGTGGCCGCGACAGTGCTGGTCAGCCTTTGGGTGCGTTTCCACTGAGATTGTCTGGGACCGCTTTGCGGCCCTCGACAATCTACAGCCGGGCCAAATGGGTCAGATCTTCGCGATGCGCCTTCAGGTAAGGCAATACCGCCCCCAACAGCGGCGCCTTGAACTGCTCCTGAAACCGATGGGCCAACCCCGGTATCAAGCGCAGTTGACTGCCCTGGATATGCGCCGCCAGATGCACCCCATGCATCACCGGCAGCAACGGATCAGCCGTGCCATGCACCACCAGCGTCGGCACCCGCAACTGATTCAACAGCTCGACCCGGCTCGGCTCGGCCAGAATCGCCATGATCTGGCGCTTGGCCCCTTCTGGATTGAACGCCCGGTCATAGGCCAAAGCCGCTTGCTGCAACAGCACCGCCCGATCATCGCGCACCTGCGGGCTCCCCAGCGCAGCCAACAGATCAGCCTGCTGCTCGATCGCCACTTCACGACTCGGCGCACTGCGCCGCGCCAGCAACTGCACCAATGCCGGGCTCGGCGCGGGTAATCCGGCAGCGCCAGAGCTGGACATGACTAAGGTCAAACTGCGCACCCGCTCTGGGGCCATCGCCGCCAGGTGCTGGGCGATCATGCCGCCCATACTCACCCCCAGCACATGAAACTGCTCGACCTGCAACGTATCCATCAGACGCAGGCCATCGCCGGCCATATCGGTCAGGGTGTAAGGCGCCGACACCGACAAGCCGAATTTGTAGCGCAACAGCTCGACCGTCAGATTGGCCGAGGGCGGTAGCTGGTTCCAGCGCGACAGCCCGACATCGCGGTTGTCGTAGCGAATCACCCGAAAACCCTGCATGCACAGCGCTTGGACCACATCGTCGGGCCAGTGAATGAGCTGTCCGCCCAAGCCCATGACCAGTAGCAACACCGGATCGCTAGGCTTGCCAACGCTTTGATAGACCAAGCTGACCTGGCCAAGCTCGGCCCGCTGTACCGGTACCTGAGCGTCGCAACGCTGGGCGGCGAAAGCACCCGGCACACTGAACAGGAAAAATAAAAACAGCAGAAAAGCCCGCATGAAATAAACACCAGAATGCAGATCCCCAGTAGAGCGCGAGTCTGATGAAAATTGTTCAATCGCGCTGCCACAGTTCAGTGACAGTTTGATGAACCTCGCCCAACGGTCTTTCGGATAACTATCTACCTCCCTGGTCTGCATCGCGGCTTTTCTAATGCTCAGGCCAATTTCGGCTTAGGCGCACTCATGGATACCCTCGATGACCGACACTCTTCCCTCAGTTATCGCCTCACCTTTCATCGCGGCCCAGCCGCTACCCCTAACCCGCACGACGCTGCAAGCAAAAGCCACTTGCCACAAAGCACGAGACATTTGCCACGCGCTGCTCAAGCAAGCTCCACGGCTCAGTTTGATCATTCGCTCGCTGCTTGACGCTAAACCTGCAACTGATCCGAACGAACTGACAATGGCGGACATGAATCTGCCAGACACCCTGCGCCAACGCTGGCAGACTTACTGGCAGGGCCGCGCGCAGGGCACGCCCTTGAGCCGTCAACAACATGCACAGCAATACTATGACATTTACTTTCACGCCGCGCTGAGCCTGGCTTGGGCTGACACACAGATCAATGAGGCTCAGCTACGGCCAGTCAGCGGCTTGCAGAACGATCCTGAATGGAAAATGCTCGACGGCAAACCCATTACCATCGAAAGCCCCTCCGGCGCCTCTGGGGCCCTGGTATTCACGGTCCAGGGTGAAGCGCCACAGCTGCTCTACCTGCCTGGACGTGCAGCAGCCTTTAGCAGCCATGCCACACGCCAAGACCTGGAAAACCAACTGCCCGACCACACAGGCAGCATCACCTATCGAGTGCTGGATGATGTAGCCCAGGGCTTTAGCGTTTTGCTCGATAACTATCTGCAAGCCGCACTCGACAACCTAGAAAACGCCAGCGCAGATAACCCTGGCAACCTCGCCTCGGTGGCCCTCAGCTAGGCGCTAGCGTGGGAAACGGCACATCCTAACCCGCAGCTGTTTTTCACTGAGCCAAGCCCTGCCCTCGCGCAAACTAACGAACACCCAGCGCAGTTGTCGCTGTTTGACCTAGGTGGCCTGGGCCCGGAAAGTTCAGACACAGCCGCGTCGGCCCAAGTTGCCAGGCAGATGCAGTTGATCGACGAATTGAGCGACAGCGACGCAAAAAAACTTGAGTCGCTGCAAAAGTCCTTACAAGAACAACAGGAAAACGCCAGGCAAGCCACGCAGACGCTGTTGCACTCGCCCCGTTGGCACTCGGCCGCCGCCAACCTGCAAACCAACCCGGCATTGCTCCAGGCCCATCGCCAAGGACTGCAAGTTCACGCGCAAATCCAGCAGCTGCTCGGGCAAATCAGTAGTGCGCAACTTAGCGCTGTGCAATCCATTCTCGATCTGGGCGGGGATTTTCCTGCCAGCGACAGCAATGTGCGCGCGGCCTATCCACTGCTAAAACAGCAAGCTCATGGTGAATTCGCTGACAGCGCCGGTGAACAGCACCTGCGCGAAGTACTACTGGTAACCGACGCAGCGACCTTGAGCGCTGCAGCAGACGGTCCGATATTGCTGTACTGGCCAGGAGAACACGGCGGGCTTATGCATTGCCCGAACCGCTTGGCCCTTGCCAGCTGCCTGGGCCTGAGTGAAGCGCATCAGTCGCTGGAGCTGCTGCAGATCAACGGTGATGTGCTGGCGCAGACCCTCAACGCCACGCTCAGCCATATGCGCACGCTCACGCAGCAGGTACAAAATGAGCAGGGTCTGGAAGCCTTAGCCGCGCAGCTTCCGCGCCTGCAGGAAACACTCGAACAACGCTTGCAGATACCTCGCCATGCCGCACGCGAAGCGGCGCTTCGCCTTGTCCAGGAGCAAGATCAGGTGGTGAGCATGGCTGCGGCGCAGGCAACCCGCTTCACTCGACTGTCACCGACTACTTGCCAGGCGCTGAGCCGTCTGATGCCCGAATACATACACGCAGTAACCTGCAGCGAAGCGTTACTGACCAAGGATCTACAGGAGTGCCAGGCTTTTGCCCGGCCGCTGATCAGGCAACGCCTGAAACGCGACTTTCCACTCTATGACGACAGCGACATAGGCCTGAACCTGCCACGTAGCGTCGATCTGGTCACGGATATTGTCACTGGCGGCACACCAGGCACGGTGACCCGAAAAGTCTACAGACCCAGCCGTGAACGAGAAACGATCAGCCTTGTTACCTTGCTGTTGGAAAACATCGACGAGAACATGCTGAGGCGGCTAAACCATTTGCGCCTGGATTTAGCCTCCGACGATACTGCCCTGAAATCGATGCTAACGGCGGGACTTGATGCCAAGTACCTGCAAACCCTGGTCAAGGAGCTAGACCTAGCCAACGCCTATGAACAGCAGATCCTTGCTGCCTACAAAGGTCTAGACGACAGCCCTTTGCAGGCCGAGTATCGACGCGAATGCTTGACTATGCCGGTGCAGTTGATGCTGCGTATGCAGGGCCTGCTGTTGCACGGAAAAGGCGTATTGGATGATCAAGGCTTGGCCATCCTGCAGATCGCCATCCAGGCCGACAGCCGTTCGGCCTATCAAGCGAACGGCTATGACATCCGCCTGCTGTCGGCGACACTGACCTCAGGCGGCGCCGACACCGATTTTGGTCCAACCACCTTGTCCGGCGTCATGTTCATCGAAGACCGTCGCTCAGGCGTTACGCTGTTGTATCTGCCTGAGCATGCGAGCCACCCGTTGGCTCAGCATGCAAGCCTGGAGGCGGCCAGGCTCAGTCTCTACGAACGCAGTCGCGAAGAAACGCAAAGCCACTACTTGGCCGGCAGGGCGCTGCACGGTGACCTTCAGGCGCATATGTCGCGCATCCGTCAGGCTCATCTGCATGATTTCTCAGGTGTGATCGGCGTGGGCGCGCAATGGCCTGCGACCACTTCACTGGCCGAGCATCTGCTTAATGCACAGATGGGCCGTGCGATCGTGGCTCATCGGGCCAGTACCCGCTCCAACGACCAACTCTGGATGGAGAATTTCACCCATCAAAGCAACATGGTCTTTACCTATCTAAAGCTTGCGATAGGTCTATTGCCACTGTTCGGCACAGCCATTGGCATCTACGACTTGTTCGAATCGGCAGCGCGTGCGGTCAACGCGTTTACCCAAAGCAAGATTATCGAGGGGCTCGAAGCGCTCAACGATGTATTTCTCGCGGTGATCGACACGGCGATGGATGTGGCCACTGGAATCGGCGTCAATCTGCTGACCGTGCGCCAACTCACGCGCCAGCGTCAGCTTCGTACCCTGCGCAGCATGAAATCTGCGCAACTGCGCATGGATGCCCGCGCACTCTCACGAGTCAAGCGCTTCGCTGGCTATGAATATCAACAAGCCCTCTCCATGAACGGGGTGTCCGCCGGGGCGCACGGACGCTATCGGGGCATTTATCGACATCCCGAAGGCGACTTCATCCAGATCGAACAGCAGTTCTACCAGGTGCAATGGGACGCTGCCGCGCACACCTGGCGTCTGCAGGGCACAATCCACAAAGGCTGGAAACGAGCAATCAGCTTGGATGAGTACGGACACTGGGATACCCACTTCGCTCTGCATGGCGTTCATCTGCTCGGTGCAGGCGCAGGTGGCGGCCAGGTTATTGGGCGCCTGGCCGAGCAGCTAGATCCCTTCTGGCCAGCAGCCATACGCGAGCAACTGCCGCGTTTTCTGGTCGACCAGCACTACCGGCGACAACGCAGGGTAACGTCCAAAGCCTTTGCCGATGAGATCAGCTTGATCGCTTCTATCGAGCGCAGTAATGCGCTAGCGCAGCGCAATGCGCCGGGCACGGAGTTGCAGGCGAGCTTCCTCGACGACATCACGCGGGGCAAGCAAACTTACCAATCCTGGGACGAAGTGCTGCAGATCAGCGCTCGCAGGAACCAGCAAACACCGATGACGCAGAAAGCGCGTGCCGCTAAGCTGATCTGCGAGCGCCTGCTCAACTTGATCGAACTGCTGGCTAATCGAGGTCGCGGCCGCCTCATCGAGATGGCGCACCTGCAGATGCGCGTGCTAGGTGTGGATGGATTTGCCGAGCAACTACCCTTGCTGCGGCAATGGCGACAGAAAGCGATTGAGCACCTGAAAGAGCGCGACGAGATTTTCCAGGGCATGGAAGATTTGACTACTTGGTTCCAACGAGCCGAGCGTGACCCTCAGCTACACGCCTCCTACCAGCGCTACCAGCAGCATTTGAACGGCGAGTTCAAAGCCTACTTCGACACCCTGCACCTGATGCCTGCGACCTTGCGCCATAACAATTCCTCAGTGGTGGCCGAATTTCTTGTGCAGCGGCTCGCAGAGTTCGAAGAAGAAATTCACCGAACGCGCGTTACCGTCATGGACCTGCGCGAGGTGCAGGTCAATGCCGCGCAAAGACGCCTGATCTATGAACAGGCGCGCAGCGTTTACAGTCAGTACCAGCGACGGCTGCAAAGCACTTATGCCAGTTTTCCAGAGCTGTTCGATGAATCCTACCTCACGCGCCTGTACAGCAATCTCGATACCCTGATCACCATGTCAGACACTCAGCTCAGGCGCCTGCCGCAGCGCCAGCGTCTGGGCGGGGCGCCCTCGCGTAGCCCCAGGTTGTTCCTGGACACGGATGGTCATTGGCTGGTCGGCGATTATCAGCCAGCCACTACGAATCGGCCTGCCCAGATGGTCATGCATAAGGATGATGGCTCGGTGCTCAAGCGCTACGAGGCCGATGGTGAGCGCTGGCGTCAACGGGCAGCCGACAGGCCCACGCGAGCACATGAATTGCGCGACCTTAAACAAGTCGCCAACCAAGCCATGGCTCACCTGCCTAGCTATCGCAAACGCATTCAGACGTATCAGCGCCAAGGCATGCTGGCAGTAGACGTCGAACACATGATGGTGATCAAGGCCGATGACCTGCAACGTTATGCCGATCGTCTACAGCAACTCGACCCATCAGCCCCCGAGCCCGCCAGACTCCGCACTCAAGCCCAAGCGCTACGTGCCGAGGGGCGGTCCATGCGCATTGCCCAGGTCAAGCAAAGCACGCAACCCAGCGAGGGCCAATTGAGTTACCTGATCGAGCAGCGCCAGGTTGAATTGCGTCGCGCAGGCCAGCGGCAGATGCTCAGCGCGCGCGATTATCTTCAGGAATACCAGATCGTCGACCTCGCCAGCCATGACCCTGCGGTACTTTGGTATGCACACTTCCACTACCGTAGCGCCGATACCCCATTCGATAAGTTCAGCGCAGCGCATCTCAAGCGCGCCGAGGACCGCTTCCTCGGCCCGCAATGGCAGGCAGCTCAGGCCGAACCCAGCAACATCTGGCGCGGGCCGCTATCACGCAGCATAGCCAACCAGCACTTCGCCTCACTCGCCTAGCAAGCACTTGGCAGGGCCTGCCCTGCCTTGCCAAGTGATCGACAGACATCGCAACTTGAGCCAAACTCAACGACTTTCCCATCCGCTGCAATATCGCTCATGAGAAGTCGTTGTGCTTGAGATCCGCCACCTGAAAACCCTGCATGCCCTGCGCGAGGTCGATAGCCTGGTCGAGGCCGCCGAACGCCTGCACCTGACGCAATCGGCGCTGTCCCACCAGTTCAAGGAACTCGAAGAGCGCCTTGGCCTGCCCATCTTCGTGCGCAAGACCAAGCCGATCCGCTTCACCAGTGCCGGCCTGCGCCTGCTGCAACTGGCCGACGCCACCTTGCCGCTGCTGCGTAGCGCCGAACGCGACATCGCCCGTCTGGCCGGTGGCACTGCTGGTCGTCTGCACATGGCGATTGAATGCCATAGCTGTTTCCAATGGCTGATGCCGACCATCGACCAGTTCCGCGATGCCTGGCCGGAAGTCGAGCTGGACCTGGCTTCAGGCTTTGCCTTCGCGCCACTGCCAGCGTTGGCCCGCGGCGATCTGGACCTGGTGGTGACCTCCGACCCGCTGGACCTGTCGGGTATCACCTACGTGCCGCTGTTCACCTACGAGGCGATGCTGGCGGTGGCCAATCAACACGCCTTGGCCAGCAAACCCTACATCGTGCCGCAGGACCTGCTCGACCAGACGTTGATCACCTACCCGGTCGAGCGCGACCGCCTGGATATCTTCACCCGTTTCCTGGAGCCGGCCGACATCGAGCCGGCGGCGGTACGCACCTCGGAGCTGACCGTGATGATGATGCAGTTGGTCGCCAGTGGCCGGGGCGTGTGCGGCATGCCGCACTGGGCGCTGCATGAGTACAGCTCGCGCGGCTATGTGAAGGGCAAGCGTTTGGGGGAGAAAGGCCTGTTTGCCACGCTTTACGCGGCGGTGCGCACCGACATGCTCGATGCGCCGTACATGCGCGACTTTTTGCTGACGGCTAAAGACACTTCGTTCGCCACCCTCGATGGGGTCAGCGCGGTACGTTGAGGCCCTGTCGGTAGAGCGGCAGGATCAGGTCGCGGGTCAGCGGCGCCAGCTCGAACGTTGGCGTCTGCTCGGCTGCCAGCCATAGCACTTCTTCGATTTCCGCAGCCGGGGCCACAGCCTCGGCGCTGTGTACGCGAAACAGTTCGGCCTGCACCTCAAAGCCTGGCTCGTTGGCCGCTGGGGCGCTGAATAGGCCCAGGTACTCGGCGTGTTCGGGGTCGATGCGCAGACCGAGTTCTTCATGGAGTTCGCGCACCAGGGCTTGCTGTGGGGTTTCCCCGGCATCGATCTTGCCGCCAGGTTGCATGAAGGCCTGGGTGCCGCGTTTGCGCACCAGCAGGGTGCGGCCCTGGGGGTCGATCAGCAGGGCGGCGGCGATGCGGATGATGTTGGTCATGGAAGGGCTCGCAGGCTAAGACAGCGGCCGAGGATAACTGATCTGGGGTGTCTGTAGCGGCCCTATCGCGGGGCAAGCCCGCTCCCACGCCAGTCGATTATGGTGGTGGTCATGGAAGGGGGGCGCAGGCTAAGACAGCGACCAAAGATTACTGATCTGGGGTGGCTGTAGTGGCCCTATCGCGGGGCGAGCCCGCTCCCACGCCAGTCTGTGAGGGTGTCGGTCGGGTGGAAGCGGCTCCCAGGTGGGCAAAATCGACTGGCGTGGGAGCGGGCTTGCCCCGCGATAGCGTTGTTACAGGCAGACGAACGGCCCCTTGCCAACCCGCGCCATGCCCTGCATAACCAATGCATGAACCTCCCTGCCCTGCATCACCCGGTCCTGGATCTGTTCCACCCCGCCGTTGGCCGCTGGTTCCGCCAGCGCTTCGCCACGGTCACCGACGCCCAGGCGCGTGCCTGGCCGCTGATTCACAGTGGCCAATCGATACTGCTCGCCGCCCCCACCGGTTCGGGCAAGACCTTGAGCGCCTTTCTCGCGGTACTCGATGAGCTGTTTCGCCAAGGCCTGGAGCACGGCGGTGAACTGCCTGGGCAAACCCAGGTGGTGTATGTCTCACCGCTCAAGGCACTGTCCAACGACATTCGCCTCAACCTGCAGGTCCCCCTCGAGGGCATCAGCCAGGCCCTCGAAGCCCAGGGCCTGAAGGCGCCGCGGATCACCACGGCGGTGCGCACCGGCGATACTCCGCAAAAAGACCGCGCGGCCATGCGCAAACTGGCGCCGCACATCCTGGTGACCACCCCGGAATCGCTCTACGTGCTGCTCGGCTCGGGGTCCGGCCGTGCCGGCCTTGCGCAGGTGCACACGGTGATCGTCGATGAGATTCATGCGGTGGCCGGGAACAAGCGCGGCTGTCACCTGGCGTTGACCTTGGAGCGCCTGCAAGCCCTGTGTGGCCGGCCGCTGCGGCGTATCGGCCTGTCGGCCACGCAACGCCCGTAGAGCGCGTGGCGCAGTTTCTGGTCGGCCATCAACGGCCCTGCGCCATCATCGATGTCGGCCATGCGCGCCAGCGTGATCTGGCCATCGAAGTACCGCCGGTGCCGCTAGGGGCGGTAATGGCTACCGATGTGTGGAACCTGGTCTACGACCGCCTCGCCGTACTGGCCCGCGAACACCGCACCACGCTGATCTTCGTCAACACCCGGCGCCTGGCTGAGCGCCTGACCCGTCATCTGGGCGAGCGCCTGGGCAATGCGCGGGTCGCCGCTCACCACGGCAGCCTGGCCAAGGAACACCGGCTGATTGCCGAGCAACGGCTGAAGGCCGGCGAGCTGCAAGTACTGGTCGCCACGGCGTCGCTGGAACTGGGCATCGACATCGGCGAGGTCGAGTTGGTCTGCCAGATCGCCTCGCCCGGCTCGATCGCGGGCTTCTTGCAGCGGGTCGGACGCTCAGGGCACCAAGTCGATGGCGTACCCAAGGGTCGGCTGTTCCCGACCTCTCGCGATGACTTGATCGAATGCGTGGCCTTGCTCGATTGCGTGCGCCGGGGTGAACTCGATGAGTTGCACACACCCAAGGCGCCGCTGGATGTGGTGGCCCAGCAGATCGTTGCCGAAGTCAGTAACCAGCCGTGGTCCGAACAGGCCTTGTTCGACTGCCTACGCCAGGCCCAACCTTTTGCCGAGCTGGACCTGCGCCATTACCAGTCACTGCTGCGCCTGCTGGCCGAGGGCTACAACGGCCGCCAGGGCGTGCGCGCCGCCTATGTCCACCGCGATGCGGTCAGCGGCATGTTGCGCGGGCGCCGGGGCAGCCAGCTGACCGCGCTGACCAGCGGCGGCACCATCCCGGAAACTGCTGACTATGCCGTGCTGCTCGAACCCCAGGCGTTGAACATCGGCAGCGTCAACGAAGACTTCGCAGTCGAAAGCATCGCCGGCGATATCTTCCAGCTGGGCAACGCGTCGTACCGCATCCTGCGCGTCGAGCCCGGCCGGGTCAGGGTCGAGGACGCCCATGGGCTGCCGCCGACCATTCCGTTCTGGCTCGGCGAGGCGCCTGGGCGCAGCGACGAGCTATCGACCGCAGTTGCCCGGCTGCAAGCCCGTATCGATGAGCAGCTGCAACTCAGCGGCGGCCAACCTGAGCCGGTCCGCCAGTGGCTGCAGGACAGCTATGAACTGCACCAGGACACCGCCACCCAACTGCTCGATTATCTCCAGCGTACCTGGCAGGTGCTCGGCGCCCTGCCCTCGCAGCAGACGCTGGTGATGGAGCGTTTCTTCGACGAGTCTGGCGGTACCCAGCTGATCATCCACTCACCCTATGGCAGCCGGATCAACCGCGCCTGGGGGCTGGCCCTGCGCAAGCGTTTCTGCCGCACCTTCAATTTCGAGCTGCAAGCTGCGGCGAGCGAAGACGCGATCGTACTCTCGCTGTCGACCAGCCACAGTTTCGAGCTCGACGAAGTGTGGCGCTACCTGTCGAGCAAGAGCGCCGAGCCGATCCTGATCCAGGCCGTGCTCGACGCCCCGCTGTTTGGCGTGCGCTGGCGCTGGAACGCCGCGGTAGCCCTGGCCCTGCCGCGTTTCGTCGGCGGGCGCAAGGTGGCGCCGCAGATCCAGCGAATGAAGAGCGAGGACCTGGTGGCAGCCGTGTTCCCTGACCAGATCGCCTGCCTGGAAAACATCGCCGGCGAACGGCAGATCCCCGATCACCCGCTGGTCGAACAGACCCTCGATGATTGCCTGCACGAAGCGATGGACAGCGAGGGCTGGCTGGCCCTGCTCAGGCGCATGGAAAATGGCCAAGTGCACCTGCTCAGCCGTGACTTGCCGGCGCCATCGCCCTTGGCGGCGGCCATTCTCAATGCGCGTCCCTACGCCTTTCTCGATGATGCCCCGCTCGAAGAGCGGCGCACCCAGGCGGTGCTCAATCGGCGCTGGAACGAGGTGCACAGCAGCGACGAGCTTGGCGCACTGGATGCCGAGGCGATTGCCGCAGTGCAGGATGAAGCCTGGCCGCAACCGACCGGCAGCGACGAGATGCATGAGGCACTGATGAGCCTGGGCGCCATCAGCCAGGCTGAAGTTGAAGGTAACCCTGGTTGGCAGGCACTGCTGCGCACCTTGGCCAAGGCCGGACGCAGCACCTGCCTGCATACGCCCGGCCAGCCACTGTGGCTGGCCCGCGAGCGCTTGAACCTGTTCACGGCGCTGTATCCGGGTGCTCGGCTTGAACCCTCTGTGGACCTGCTTGCTGGGTTCGACCAAGCCATAGATCCCGATACCGCACTCACCGAACTGCTGCGCGCCCGCCTCAGCGGCTTTGGCCCTCTGACGCTCTCGCAGATCGCCGCCCCGCTGGGCTTGGCGGAGTCGGACATCGAGCAGGCCCTGGCACGCCTGGAGCAGCAAGGCTATGTGTTGCGCGGTCACTTCAGCCCAACCAGCCAGGCGCTGCAATGGTGTGAGCGCCACCTGCTGGCGCGAATTCATCGCTATACCGTCAAACGTCTGCGCCGAGAGATCGAGCCGGTCAGCCTGCAGGACTTCATGCGCTTTCTGTTCGATTGGCAGCACCTGGCCAGCCAGGATCGCTTGCGCGGGCCTGAGGCGATCAGTGAAGTGCTGGGGCAGTTGCAAGGATTCCCGAGTGCTGCCGGTGCCTGGGAGGCGGACCTGCTGCCAGCGCGGATCAAGGACTACAGCCCACATTGGCTGGACGATGCCTGTCGTAGCGGGCAGTGGGCGTGGAGCCGGCTGGCGGCGACGGCGTCGAGCAGTACCCTGTCGAGCACGCCACTGGTGCTGCTGCCGCGTGAGCACTTGGGGCTGTGGCGCAGCTTGGCCAGCGCGCCTGAGGTGAGTGAGCTGGGGCCACGTGCGCAGCGGGTGCATGAGGCGTTGCACAGCAACGGGGCGTTGTTCTTCGATGAATTGAGCCACGAGGCCCACCTGCTGCCGAGCAAGTTGGAGTCCGCCTTGCAGGAACTGGTTGGCTCGGGTCTGGTCGGCGCCGATAGCTTTACCGGCTTGCGCAGCCTGATCACACCCGCCGCCAAGCGCTCATCGCGCATTAGCCGCCGTGGCCATCCGCCGATGTCCAGCAGCATGGCCCACGCCGGACGCTGGGCATTGCTCAGGCGCAATAGCGCCGAGCCCGATCACGATCAACGCCTGGAGCACATTGCCCGGGCGCTGTTGCGCCGCTATGGGGTGATCTGCTGGCGCTTGCTGGAGCGCGAAAGCGATGCGCTGCCGCCGTGGCGAGAGTTGCTGCGCTGTTATCACCGGCTGGAAGCGCGCGGCGAGATTCGTGGCGGGCGCTTCATCGCGGGGTTGGCGGGGGAACAGTTTGCCTTGCCCGACGCGGTCGGGCTGCTGCGCCAGATCAGGCGGCGGGCGCTGGATGGCGAGCTGGTGATGGTCAGTGCCAGTGATCCGCTGAATTTGATTGGCACATTATTGCCTGGGAACAAGGTGCCTGCGGTGAGTGGCAATCGGCTGCTCTATCGCGATGGCCTGCCGGTGGCTGCGCGGGTGGCGGGCAAGTATGTGTTTTTGCTTGAGGCGCCTGCCGAGCAGGAGGCCTGGCGGCTGAAGTTGCTGCGTGGCTGAGGGCCTCATCGCGGCGCCCCGACTTGCCCCGCGATAGGGCCCTCGGCCATTGTCGACTAGCGCGCAGTGAACCCAGCAAAGCGCTTGTTGAACCCAGCCACTCGCCCTTCGACGGTGGTCTTGCGCTGCTGGCCGGTATACACCGGATGCGAAACGCTCGACACATCCAGGGCCACGTACGGATAGCGCTGGCCATCACTGTGCTGGTGGGTACGATCAGTATCAACGGTTGAGCCGATCAGGAAATACACGTCGGCAGCGGTGTCATGAAACAGCACTGGACGATAGGCTGGGTGGATATCAGGCTTCATGGCAAATGACCTCAATCGCTAAGTGATACTTTATAACATACTAAAGGCGAATGATTTTTGATACTGCAATTTTCATTTTTTCCGCTGCCGGCAAGGCTGGCCATTGGCTTGGTTAAAGGGCTATGGTCGGGGTTTGACCCAGGCCCTGAGCCTGACCGAGCCATCGCAAGGATTACGTATGAGCCTGTCACTTCTCAGTCGCTATGCCTTCTTCGCCGGGTGTGTGCTGTTCACCCTGGCCAGTCTGCCGCTGCTGCATCATGAATGGCTGTGGCCGTTCACCCTGACCACCGCCGTCCTCAGCTTGATCGGCCTGTTCGACCTGCTGCAAAAGCGCCATGCGGTGCGCCGCAACTACCCGATCCTGGGCAATATCCGTTACCTGGTCGAAGCCATTCGCCCGGAGATCCGCCAGTACCTGCTGGAGGCCGACAGCGATGCCCTGCCCTTCTCCCGCGCCCAGCGCTCGCTGGTCTATGCCCGCGCGAAAAACGAGGCATCGGACAAACCGTTCGGCACCCTGATCGATGTCTACGAGTCGGGCTTTGAATTCATCGGCCATTCCATGCGCCCGGCGCCGCTGGCCGACCCTGCCAGTTTCCGGGTGATCATTGGTGGCCCGCAATGTCGCCAGCCTTATTCAGCGTCGATCTTCAACATCTCGGCGATGAGCTTCGGCTCGCTCAGCGCCAATGCCATTCGTGCCCTCAACCAAGGCGCCAAACTGGGCAACTTCGCCCATGACACCGGCGAGGGCAGCATCAGCCCTTATCACCGCGAGCACGGCGGCGACCTGACATGGGAGCTGGGCAGTGGCTACTTCGGTTGTCGTACTGCCGATGGGCGCTTCGACCCCGAGCGCTTCGCCGAACAGGCGCGCAATCCACAAGTGCGGATGATCGAGATCAAGATGAGCCAGGGTGCCAAGCCCGGCCACGGCGGCATCTTGCCCAAGCACAAGGTGACCCAGGAGATTGCCGAGACGCGCGGCATCCTGATGGGCGAGGACTGCATCTCGCCGTCACGCCACAGCGCCTTCTCCACCCCGATCGAGATGATGCAGTTCATTGCCCAACTGCGTAAGTTGTCCGGCGGCAAGCCGGTCGGCTTCAAGTTCTGCCTGGGCCATCCGTGGGAGTTCATGGGCATCGCCAAGGCCATGCTGGAGACCGGCATCCTGCCCGACTTCATCGTCGTCGATGGCAAGGAAGGTGGCACCGGCGCGGCGCCAGTGGAGTTCACCGACCATATCGGCGTACCGTTGCGCGAAGGCCTGCTGTTCGTGCACAACACGCTGGTTGGCTTGAACCTGCGCGACAAGATCAAGCTCGGTGCCAGCGGCAAGATCGTCAGTGCTTTCGATATCGCCAGCGTATTGGCGATTGGTGCCGACTGGGCCAACTCGGCGCGCGGCTTCATGTTCGCCATTGGCTGCATCCAGTCGCAGAGCTGCCACACCAACAAATGCCCGACCGGGGTGGCCACGCAAGACGCCTTGCGCCAACGGGCGCTGGTGGTGCCGGACAAAGCCAACCGGGTGCTCAACTTCCATCACAACACCCTGCGCGCCTTGGCCGAAATGCTCGCTGCCGCAGGCCTGGATCATCCTGCGCAACTGGAGGCCAAGCACCTGGTGCGGCGCATTTCGGCGACCGAGATCAAGTTGTTCTCGCAGATGCATGTGTTCCTCAAACCGGGCGAGTTGCTTACCGGTGAGGTCAATGGTCAGTTCTATTCGCGTATGTGGCAGCTGGCCAGGGCGGACAGCTTCGAGCCGCACAGTGAGGTAGCGGCTTAGGGAGTTTGGGGCCGCTTTGCGGCCCATCGCAGCCAAGGCAGCTCCTACAGGATGCACTTCTTTGTAGGAGCTGCCTTGGCTGCGATGGGCTGCAGAGCAGCCCCAAAATTGTTTACCTCAAGAAGCGGTACTCACCACCCCTTGTACCTCTTTGGGCGCCAGACGGAACGCGTAGTACAACCCCGTCAGCAACACCAGGAACGCCGGGCCAATGTACAAGGCCACGCGAGTCTCCTCGAAGTACGCCATCAAGCCCACCACCAGCACCAGGAACGCCAGCGCCAGGTACGAGCTCAGCGGCCACAGCCACATGCGGTACTTAAGCGCCTTGCGCTCAGCGCTGCTAAGGCCTGCGCGGAACTTGAGCTGGGCCAACAGAATCATCACCCAGGTCCAGATCGCACCGAAGGTGGCGATCGAAGTCACCCAGACGAAGACTTTCTCCGGCACCAGGTAGTTGGCCAACACGCCCAACAGCAAGGCGGCAATCGACAGCAGCAGCGCATTGCGCGGCACGCCATTTTTCGAGGTACGGGCGAAGGTCGCCGGCGCCTGGCCGTTCTGTGCCAGGCTGTAGAGCATGCGCCCGGTGCTGAAGATACCGCCGTTGCACGACGACAGCGCGGCAGTGATCACCACGAAGTTGATGATGCCAGCCGCAGTCTTGATGCCCAGCCGCTCGAAGGTCATCACGAACGGGCTCCCCTGGCTGCCGATTTCGTTCCACGGGTAGATCGACAGGATCACGAACAGCGCGCCGACGTAGAACAGCAGAATGCGCCAGAACACCGAGCCGATCGCTTGGGGGATGGTCTTCTGTGGGTTGCGTGCTTCACCTGCTGTGAGGCCGATCATCTCCACACCCAGGTAGGCGAACATGACCATCTGCAGCGACATCAGCACACCGGTCACGCCATTGGGCATGAAGCCGCCGTTGCTCCACAGGTTGGAGATGCCCATGGCCACGCCGTCATTGCCCAGGCCAAAGGCGATGATGCCGATGCCGCCGAGGACCATGGCAATGATGGTGACGATCTTGATCAGGGCGAACCAGAACTCGAACTCACCAAAGGCCTTGACCGCGATCAGGTTGATCGCTCCCATGCTGCCCAGCGCCGCCAGGGCCCAGATCCAGCGCGGCACATCGGGGAACCAGATGCCCATGTAGATGGCCACCGCCGTGATCTCGGCAACGCAGGTCACCAGCCACAGGAACCAGTAGTTCCAGCCGGTCAGAAAGCCCGCCAGGGGGCCGAGGTAGTCTTGGGCGTAGCGGCTGAAGGAGCCAGCGACCGGATTGTGCACGGCCATTTCGCCGAGCGCGCGCATGATCACCAGGATCGCAAGGCCGCCAATGATGTAGGAAATCATGATGGCCGGACCGGCCATTTCGATAGCTTTGGCCGATCCGAGGAACAGGCCGACACCGATACAGGCGCCGAGGGCCATCAGACGGATGTGCCGTTCGCCCAGTTCACGCTTGAGTGGGCCGCCTTGAGCGGTCTCACCATGGGCAGGGTGGTTGCCGACTGGCATAGCAATACAACCTCATTTTGTTATTGGATATGACCTTCGTGCAGCACCAGCCTCACCGATGAGCGGGGCGTCGTCTTGCCGGGCCAACCTCGTGGGTTGATCCGTCCACCCGCACCAGAGGCGCGGGCAGGGCGAAGGGGTCGAGCAGTATAGGAAGCCAACTGTAGGGCTTTTCACTATATAAACAGGGAAATTTGGCGAGAATTCTCGGCAAATTTCCCCTTTACCTAGTGTGTTTTTGCCGCTGCTGCAGTGCTCATCGCAGCAGCCCCAAAATGGTGCAGCCACCCTAACAACTTCCACGCAAATTGGAAGCCGCACCAAAGCCTTATATTCCCACCGCAGATTCGGCCACTTCTTACAAAATTTTCACCAATTCCGGCCAACGTCTAAGCTTCAGACAAGTAAGACGAAATTACCTGGCCGGATTGAAGACTATGGGCGCACTGTGGCAATCGGAACCAACCAGAACGGACGCACCTGAAGCAAATCTGGCTGAAGCTCCGGCGCCAAAGACCCCTCGCCAGCGCCGGCTGTGGTGGCGGTTGATTTTGCTGATCGTGCTGGTGGCCATCGTCGCCATCGGCTTTGCCGCCTATGACGAGGTGCAGACCTCGAACTTGCAGTCACGCGAATTCAGCCGGCTGGCCAGCACCCTCACCTACTCGCTGGAGCCTGGCCCAAGCGATGCCATCGTCTACCCCGGCGAAGGTCCGTTCGACAAACGCTTGGGTTACAGCGCGCTGGGCGAATTCTTGCCGCGCCTGCTCAAGCGCGACTACCTGATCAGCGAGCAGGTGCAGTTCTCCCCAGCCCTGATGAACTACGTCGACCACGGCCTGTTCGTGCCTTACGTGGAAAAGATCCAGGCAGGCCTGTCGATTACCGACTGCCGGGGCGACACGCTGTACCAGTACAACTACCCACAGCACCTGTATCCGAACTTTGCCGCGATTCCGCCAGTGATCGTCAACAGCCTGCTGTTCATCGAGAACCGCGACCTGCTCGACCCGCACGACCCGCGCAACAACCCGGCCGTCGACTGGCCGCGCTTCGCCAAGGCGGCCTACAGCCAGGTGGCCAAGTACCTCGCCTTGCCGGGTCAATCGGCGGGCGGCAGCACCCTGGCTACGCAGCTGGAAAAATACCGCCATTCGCCAGATGGCCTGACCGTGTCGGGCGCCGAGAAAATCCGCCAAATGTTCTCGGCCAGCGTGCGCGCCTACCAGGGCGGGCCGGACACCACCGAAGCACGCCAGCGCATCGTGCGTGACTACCTCAACAGCGTGCCACTCTCGGCAGTGCCTGGGCATGGCGAAGTGCATGGCATGGCTGAGGGTTTGCGGGTCTGGTACGGCGCTGATTTCGACCAGGTAAACCAAGCGCTGGCGTCCACCGCCACCGACGAGGCCAGCATGGCCCAACGTGGCCTGGCCCTGCGCCAGGTGTTATCGCTGATGATCGCCCAGCGCCGACCTTCGCATTACCTGACCAAAGGCCGCATCGAACTGGCTGAACTGACTGATTCGCATATTCGCGTGCTCGCGGCCGCCAATGTCATCGAGCGACCACTGGCTGATGCGGCGCTGGCCAGCAAGGCGGTGTATCGCGACTGGGTGGCCCAGCCGACCATCGTGCCGATCGTCACCAACAAGGGCATCAGCCTGGCCCGCAACCGCCTGGCAGCGATGCTCAATCGCCCGCTGTATGACCTCGACCGCCTCGATCTGTCGGCCACCAGTACCCTGCAGGCCGACCTGCAGACGCAAGTCAGCCAATACCTGAAAAACCTTTCCGACCCGGCCTTCGCCGCGCAGATCGGGCTGATCGGCGAACGCTTGCTGACTACCAAGACCACCGACCAGGTGCGCTACAGCTTCACCCTGTTCGAGCGCACCGCCGATGGCTCGCGGGTACGCGTGCAGACCGACAGCACCGACCAACCGTTCGACATCAACGAAGGCAGCAAACTGGAACTGGGCTCGACCGCCAAGCTGCGGGTACTGACTACCTACCTGGAAATCATCGCCGAGTTGCACGGCAAATACGCGGGCAAACCCGTCGCCGACTTGAAGAAAGAACCTGTCGCCGAGCTCGACCGGATCACCCAATGGTCACTGGAATGGCTGATCCAGAACAGCAAGAACCAGAGCCTGGACGCCATGCTCGACGCCGCCCTTGAGCGCAAGTACTCGGCCAATACCGGTGAAGCGTTCTTCACCGGTGGCGGCATGCATGTGTTCAACAACTTCCGCAAGGAAGACAACAGCCGCAATCCCACTCTCAAGGACGCGCTGCGCGAATCGATCAACCTGCCGTTCATCCGCCTGATGCGCGATATCGTCCGCTACGTGACCTACCAGCAGCCGTTCAACCGGGCACCGCTGCTCAAGGACGACTCCGACCCGCGTCGCCAGGAATACCTGGCGCGCTTCGCCGACCGCGAAGGCACCAACTACCTGATGCGGTTCTGGAAGAAGTACCAGCGTAAAACCTCCCAGCAGCGCCTGGACACCTTCCTCGACAGCATGCGCGTGACCCCGCAGCGTCTGGCTGCGGTGCACCGCTACCTGTTCCCCGAAGCCGGCCAGGAGACGTTCAACGCCTTCGTGCGCGCCCATAGCAAAGAAGACAAGAAGGCCCTGGCCAAGCTCACCGACGGGCGCCTGTCAGAGATGTACGACGCCTATGGCCCTGGCAAATACGACCTGCCCGACCAGGGCTACATCGCCAAGGTTCACCCCCTCGACCTGTGGCTGCTTGGATACCTGCTGAAAAACCCCGGGGCGACCCTGACCGAGATGGTCAATGCCAGCCGCTTCGAGCGTCAGGAGGTGTACAGCTGGCTGTTCAAAAGCCGCCACCAGGGCGCGCGCGACAGCCGTATCCGCACCATGGTCGAGATCGAGGCGTTTCTCGACATTCACCAGCGCTGGAAACGCGTCGGCTACCCGTTCGATCACCTGGTGCCCTCGCTGGCCACTGCCATCGGCAGCTCGGGCGACCGCCCTGCGGCACTCTCAGAACTGGTCGGGATCATCCAGAACGATGGCGTGCGCCTGCCCACCTTGCGCATCGACACCCTGCACTTCGCCGCCGACACCCCCTATGAAACCAAGCTGATCAGCGACCCGGACCGCGGCCAGCGAATCCTCCCAGTGGAAGTTGCCCGGGCGCTCAAAGGCGCCCTGTCGCAGGTGGTCGATGCCGGTACCGCGCGGCGTATCTCCGGCAGCTTCAAGCTGCATGACGGCACCCCGCTGGTGATGGGCGGCAAGACCGGGACCGGTGACAACCGCATCGAAAGCTTCGGCGCCGGCGGCCGGCTGATCGGCTCGCGCTCGCTCAACCGCACCGCCACCTTCGTGTTCTACCTGGGCGACAACCACTTCGGCACCCTCACCGCGTTCGTCCCAGGTCGCACGGCAGAAGCCTTCACCTTCACCTCGGCATTGCCGGTGCAGGTACTCAAGGGCATGGCACCGATTCTCATGCCATACCTGGAGCCGGGCAGCGCAACCGAGTGCAAAGCACCGCAAATGGCTATGCGTGCAAATGCCCCCTAGATAAGTACTCATCGGAAAATTAGATGAGAATCATCAGCCTCTAGGGCTTGTCTTGCGATATATCTTACGTAATATCTAACGATATATCGCAAAGACGAGAACCCTCCCATGCGTGACCATGATCCTTTCGAACGTCGCCCCGGCCGTGGCGAACGCGGCCCTCGGGTATTCGCCCCGGGCGACCTCAAATTGCTACTGCTGGCGATGCTTGCCGAGCAACCTGGCCATGGCTATGACCTGATCCGCCAGATCGAAACCCTGTTCGACGGCAGCTACAGCCCAAGCCCAGGGGTGATCTACCCCACCCTCAACTTCCTTGAAGAAGCAGAGCTGATCACTGGCCAAATCCAGGGCAGTAAACGTCTGTACGTCATCACCGACACCGGTCGCACCGCCCTGATCGAGCAAGCCGTCGCCCTCGATGGCGTGCGCATGCGCATCGAAGTCAGCAAACGCGCCCTGCGTGGCCACGACCGCCCGCCAGAAATCCATGAAGCGGTCGGCAACCTGCGCCATGCCTTGCACATGCACAGCGGCCGTTGGACGCCTGAAGAGATCGAGCGGGTGCGCAACCTGCTCAACGACACCGCCAAGGCCATCGCCGCCGGCCCGGCCGATTCCATTACGGAGAACACCCCATGAGCGACACCATTCACCGCGTCAACCATGAAATCAAACAGCGCCGTTTGCAGGTTCTGCGGGTCACCGAACTGACCCCACGCATGCGCCGGATTACCCTCGGCGGCCCAGAGCTGCAAGGGTTCATCAGCCTCGGTAGCGACGACCACGTCAAGCTGTTGTTCGCCATGAGTGCACAAGAGCAAGCCGCCATCGAAGCGCGCAACCTTGGACGTGACGGCGGTGCCCGGCCAACCATGCGCGAATACACCCCACGGCGGGTCGACCTGGCGGCGGGAGAACTGGACATCGACTTCGTCCTGCACGGCGATGGCCCTGCCTCGACCTGGGCTGCGCAGGCTGTGCCTGGGCATGAGCTGAACATCGCCGGGCCACGGGCGTCGATGGTGGTCCCGGACATTTTCGACAGCTACCTGCTGATCGGAGACGAGACTGCAATCCCGGCCATTGCCCGCCGCCTGGATGAACTGCCCGCTGGCCGTCAGGTGTTGGCCGTGATCCAGATCGAGGACGAACAGGAGCGTCAGCCGCTGCCGAGCAAGGCTCAGGTCGAGGTGATCTGGGTGCGCCGCCATGACGAAGACCTGCTGGCATTGCTGGAGAACCTGGCGCTGCCGCAAGGCAAGCTGTACAGCTGGGTCGCCCTGGAAAAAACCCTCACCCGCCAGGCCAAAGCGTTGCTGCTGGCCAAGGGCGCACAGGAAGACGCACTGAAGGCCGCCGCTTATTGGCGTGCAGATGCCAGCGCTGACGACGAGTGATCGCTCAGCGCGAATGCGCCCTGGCTTCGGCCAGGCGCCTGCCTTGCCAACGGTCCAGGCCCAGGATCAGCAGGCCTATCCCCCAGAACCCCGCCAATACCGCCAGAGCATTGACCAGCACTTGCGCATAGCCAAGCTCGGCAACATCGATGAACGGATACGGGTACACCCCGATCTCATGCCCGCGCCACAAGGCAAAGGCAAAGTACAACGCCGGATACAGGCTCCACAGCCCCAGGTGCCAGACGCGCAGGCTGCCCTTGGGCACCACCCGCCACCAATACACCACGAACAGCAGCGGCATCACGTCGTGCAGCAGTTCATCGGCCAGCCATTGCCACCCCTGCGGGTGCCACAAGTGGCGCAGCAACAGGCTATAGGCCAAGGCCACCAAGGCGATGCTGGCGGCAATCCCTGAGCTGACGGCGGGCGACAGAAACCAACGCTTGGCGGCAGACGGGTGGCCGAAGGCTGCATAACTGAGCACGCTGGCAACCAAGGTGTTGGTCAGTACCGTGAAAAACCCGAAGACATTGATCAACCCGCCGATCAGGCTGGCCTGCTCGTGCCAGCGCGCCAGCAGCACCAGGTAGACCTGCACGCTCAGGCCGCTCCAGCCGAGGATTGCGGCCAGGCTCAACCAGGGATGACGAGGCATTCAGCCTTTGCGCTGCAGCTTGATGTACAGGTGCTCGACTTTTTCCCGCGCCCACGGCGTCTTGCGCAAGAAGGTCAGGCTCGACTTGATGGTCGGATCGCTCTTGAAGCAGCGAATGTCGATGCGCTCGGCCAGGCCCTGCCATTGGTAGTGCGCGACCAGCTCGGTAAGGATCTGCTCCAAGGTCTTGCCGTGCAGCGCGTTGTGGTTGGCCGTGCTCATGCCAGTGCTCCCGCGAAGAAAAGATGCGCACATTACACGAGTGTAGTGGGCGGTGGCGGTATTCGAGCGCTGTACCCGGCATACCGGCCCTATCCCCCCCCTGCGACTTGCGCCGCGAAAGGGCCGGCAGCAACACAGAAGATCCTCTGGCCAGACCGAGATTCCCTGTGCTGAAATAGTAATGTTATATTGTAACCATACTAATACCTGCCAAGGATCGTCTTTTCCCATGCTGTGCTCCTCATTGCGCCTCTCCCCCCTCGCCGCCGCGCTATGGCTCGCCTCCACGCCCAGCCAGGCAGTCGAACTAGAACCCCAGGTCATCACCGCCAACCCGCTCGGCAATACCCAGCTGGCCGCGCCCAGCACTGTCCTGGAAGGCAACGACCTGCTGCAACAGCAGCATTCGAGCCTCGGCGAAACCCTCAACAAGCAGCCCGGGGTCGCCTCCACCTGGTTCGGCCCTGGGGCCAGTCGTCCAGTGATTCGCGGCCTGGATGGCGATCGCATCCGCATCCTGCGCAATGGCGTCGGCGCCCTGGATGCCTCGTCGCTGTCCTATGACCATGCGGTGCCGCTCGACCCGGTCACGGTCGAGCGGGTCGAGATCGTCCGCGGCCCCGCCGCCCTGCTCTACGGCGGCAATGCCATCGGCGGCGTGGTCAACACCTTCGATAACCGCATCCCCGATGCACCCATCGAGGGAATTCATGGTGCGGGCGAGCTGCGCTACGGCGGCGCCGACACCACCCGCAGCAGCGCCGGCAAGCTTGAGGCCGGCAACGGCGCCTTCGCCCTGCACCTGGATGCCAACAGCCGTCAGTTCAATGACCTGCGCATTCCCGGCTACGCGCGCAGCTCGAACGCGCGCAACGCCGAGGAACCTGGCAGCAAGCACCGCCTGGAAAACAGCGACGGTCGCCAGGACGGCGGCGCCATTGGCGGTTCCTACCATTGGGATCACGGTTACACCGGTCTGTCCTACAGCCGCTATGACAGCAACTACGGCTCGGTGGCCGAGCCTGGCGTACGCCTGGACATGCAGCAGGATCACTACGGTTTCGCCTCGGAGCTGCGCGATCTCGAAGGGCCGTTCAGCTCGGTCAAGGTCGACGCCGGCTACACCGACTATCAGCACCGCGAGATCGAATCTGGCGAGGTTCACACCACCTTCAAGAACAAGGGCTACGAGGCGCGTATCGAGGCGCGGCACCAGCCGCTCGGGCCGCTCGAAGGGGTAATCGGCGCCCAGCTCAGTCGCAACGAGTTTTCTGCCCTGGGCGAAGAAGCCTTCGTCCCGCATACCGATACCGACAGCCTGGCGCTGTTCCTGCTTGAGCAGTGGCAGGCCAGCGAGCGTCTGAACCTGAGCTTCGGGGCGCGCCTGGAGCACACCCGGGTAGATCCCGATGCCAAGGGCAATGAAGACTTCGTCGGGGCCGACAGCGCCAGCAGCTTCAACGCAGTGAGCCTGTCGTCCGGTGCGGTGTACCAACTCGATCCGGTCTGGTCGCTGGCGGCCAACCTCGGCTATACCGAGCGCGCCCCGACCTTCTACGAGCTGTATGCCAACGGCGCGCACGTCGCCACTGGCGCGTATGAGGTGGGCGATCCGAACCTGAACAAGGAAAAAGCCATCTCCGGCGACCTGGCGCTGCGGTTTGACAACGGCACCCACAAGGGCAGCGTCGGCGTGTTCTACAGCCACTTTCGTAACTACATCGGCCTGATCGGCAGCGGCAACCTGCGCGAAGGCCACGATCACGGCCATGAAGAACACGACCACGATCATGACCACGATCACGGCGACATCCCCGAGTACCTCTACCAGGGCGTGCGCGCACGCTTCTACGGCATCGAGGCGCAAGACCGCTGGCAGTTGACCGAGAACCGTTATGGCAGCTTTGCCCTGGAATTGTCGGGTGACTACACCCGCGCCAAGAACCTGGACAGCGGTGAGCCTCTGCCGCGTATCGCGCCGCTGCGCTTGAACAGCGGCTTGGTCTGGGAGCGGGATCGCTGGCAGGCTCGGGTCGACGTGCAGCATGCCGCCTCGCAGCATCGCAAGCCGTCCAATGAAACCCACACTGACGGCTATACCACCCTAGGGGCCAGCGTGGGTTATCGCTTCGATATCGGTCAGAGCCAGTGGCTGGCCTTCGTGCGCGGCGAGAACCTGACCGATCAGACGGTGCGCTATGCCAGCTCGATTCTGCGCGACATCGCTCCAGCGCCCGGACGCAGTGTCGAGGTGGGCTTGCGGACCAGTTTCTGATGCTGACGCGGGAGATTCGAACGTAGTTTCTGCGTCGACCGCTTCGCGGGCAAGCCCGCTCCCACAGGTACAGCGCGGCTCTTCGGAACTGCGCGGTCCCTGGGCAACTGTTCGCTCTGCCAGCTCGCGTCTGGGTGCAAGCCCGCTCCTACTGGTACACCACGGCTCTTGGGAGCTGCGCGGTCCCTGTGGGAGCGGGCTTGCCCGCGAAGAGGCCGGCACAGACACTGTGATCATTGACCTAAGAAATGGCCCAACAAAGCCATTATTACCCCCTCGGCAATAATTCCCTGCGACAATTTGTCTTTTTTTCTTACAACTTCCCCTATATCCTCCCCGCCGCAAGCTGAATCGCTTCATCCGTACCATCCGATGCCTTTTCCATTGAAGAGCCCGCTCTTCGATGCGCTTGCGTATTTTTCAATAATCAAAAGATAGCGCTATCTCATGCTCCAGCTGCCTAAAACTCGATACTCCGGCCTTGCCCTGGCCACCCTTCTCAGCGGCCTGTCGACCACCGCTAGCGCCAGCGAATTGTTTGCCAGCGACTCGCCGTGGATGCTCGGCGACTGGGGCGGCACCCGTACTGAACTGCTGGAACAAGGCTACGACTTCACCCTCGGCTACACCGGCGAGATGGGCAGCAACCTGCACGGCGGCCATGACCACGACCGCACGGCGCGCTACAGCGACCAGTTCACCTTTGGCAGCCACCTGGACCTGGAAAAGATCCTCGGCTGGCACGATACCGAGGTGCAGCTGACCATCACCGAGCGCCATGGCCAGAACATCAGCAATGACCGCATCAACGACCCACGCGTCGGCGGTTTTACCTCGGCCCAGGAAGTCTGGGGCCGCGGCCAGACCTGGCGGCTGACCCAGATGTGGATCAAGCAGAAATACTTCGACGGCGCCCTGGATGTGAAATTCGGCCGTTTCGGTGAAGGCGAGGACTTCAACAGCTTTCCCTGCGACTTCCAGAACCTGGCGTTCTGCGGCTCGCAGGTGGGCAACTGGGTCGGCGGCATCTGGTACAACTGGCCCGTCAGCCAGTGGGCACTGCGTGTGCGTTACAACCTCAACGACTCGCTGTACGCCCAGGTCGGGGTGTTCGAACAGAACCCGTCCAACCTTGAGTCGGGCAACGGCTTCAAGCTCAGCGGCAGCGGCACCCAAGGCGCGGTGATGCCGATCGAACTGGTCTGGAGCCCACGGGTCAATGGCCTTAAAGGGGAATATCGCGCCGGCTACTACTACAGTAATGCCAAGGCTCAGGACGTATTGAAGGACAGCAACGGTCAGCCGGCCGCGATCAGCGGCGCGGCCTACCGCAGCAGCTCCAGCAAACATGGCTTGTGGCTTGGCGTCCAGCAGCAGGTCACCTCGCTGGCATCCGACCAGTCGCGCGGCCTGAGCCTGTTCGCCAATGCCACCGTGCACGACAAGAAGACCAATGCCATCGACAACTATGTTCAGGCTGGTGTGGTTTACAAAGGGCCGTTCGATGCCCGCGCCAAGGACGACATCGGTTTCGCCCTCGCTCGCGTGCACGTCAATCCCGGCTATCGCAAGAATGCCCGCCTGGCCAACCAGGTGGCGGGTCTCGATGACTACGACAATCCAGGCTTCCTGCCCGTGCAGGACACCGAATACAGCGCCGAACTCTATTACGGCATCCATCTGGCCGACTGGCTCACCGTGCGTCCCAACCTGCAGTACATCCGCCATCCGGGCGGGGTGTCGCAGGTCGATGATGCGCTGATCGGCGGCCTGAAGATCCAAAGCAGTTTCTGAACCCACCCTTTGACCTAACGGAGTACCTATTGATGAGCACTGACAGTGCCAAGAATGGAACCCGCTGGCTCCCGCGCCTTCTGGGCGTGCTGCTATTGCTGATGGGCCTGGCCCTGCTGGCTGGCGGCATCAAGCTGAGCCAGCTGGGCGGATCCCTCTACTACCTGATCGCCGGCCTTGGCTTTGCCGTGTCTGGCGCCCTGCTGCTGGCCAAGCGCCACATCGCTCTGGGCCTGTACGGCCTGGTGCTGCTCGGCAGTACCGTCTGGGCCTTGTGGGAAGTGGGCCTGGACTGGTGGCAACTGGTGCCGCGCCTGGCCATCTGGTTCGCCATCGGCGTGCTGTTGCTGCTGCCATGGGCGCGCCGCCCGCTGATCGGCCCAGCCACGAAGATCAACACCGCCCTGCTCAGCGTGGCCGTGGTCGCTTCCGGCGCCACCGCCGTGGCCAGCCAGTTCACTCACCCAGGCGAAATCCGTGGCGAGCTGAACCGCGACAGCAGCGAGATGGGCAGCGCCGCACCGGCCATGCCGGACGGTGAATGGCAGGCCTACGGGCGTACCGAGCATGGCGACCGCTACTCGCCGCTGCGCCAGATCACCCCGCAGAACGCCTATCGCCTGGAAGAAGCCTGGCGCATCCGCACCGGCGACCTGCCAACCGACAACGACCCGGTGGAACTGACCAACCAGAACACCCCGTTGAAGGTCAACGGCATGCTCTACGCCTGCACCGCGCACAGCAAGCTGCTGGCCCTGGACCCGGATACCGGTGCGGAAATCTGGCGCTTCGACCCACAGGTCAAGAGCCCGACTGGCACCTTCAAGGGCTTCGCCCACATGACGTGCCGGGGCGTCTCGTACTACGACGAAAATCGCTACGTCAGCCGTGACGGCAGCCCAGTGCCGAAAATCTCCAACGCCGGCCAAGTGGTTGCCCAGGCCTGCCCGCGCCGCCTGTACCTACCGACCGCCGATGCCCGCCTGATCGCCATCAACGCCGACAACGGCAAGGTCTGCGAAGGCTTCGCCAACCAGGGCGTGATCGACCTGACCACCGGCATCGGCCCGTTCACTACAGGTGGCTACTACTCCACCTCGCCTGCGGCGATCACCCGTGATCTGGTGATCATCGGCGGCCATGTCACCGATAACGAGTCGACCAACGAGCCGTCGGGCGTGATCCGTGCCTACGACGTGCACGACGGTCACCTGGTGTGGAACTGGGACAGCAACAACCCAGACGACACCAAGCCTCTGCCTCCCGGCAAGATGTACAGCCGCAACTCGGCCAACATGTGGTCGATCGCCAGCGTCGATGAAGACCTGGGCATGATCTACCTGCCACTGGGTAACCAGACGCCCGACCAGTGGGGCGCTGACCGCACCCCAGGTGCCGAGAAGTACAGCGCCGGTATCGTCGCCCTCGACCTTGCCAGCGGTAAGGTGCGCTGGAACTACCAGTTCACCCACCACGACCTGTGGGACATGGACGTCGGCAGTCAGCCAACCCTGATCCACCTGAAGACCGACGATGGCGTCAAGCCTGCGGTGATCGTTCCGACCAAGCAGGGCAGCCTGTACGTACTGGACCGCCGCGACGGCACGCCGATCGTGCCGATCCGCGAGATCCCGACGCCGCAAGGCGCGGTCAAGGGTGATCACACCGCACCGACCCAGGCCCGTTCGGACCTCAATTTGCTCGGCCCGGACCTGACCGAACAGGCGATGTGGGGCGCTACCCCGTTCGACCAGATGCTCTGCCGGATCCAGTTCCGCAGCCTGCGCTACGAAGGCCAGTACACCCCGCCGTCCGAGCAAGGCAGCCTGATCTACCCAGGCAACGTCGGTGTGTTCAACTGGGGCAGCGTCTCGGTCGACCCGGTGCGTCAGCTGATGTTCACCTCGCCCAACTACATGGCCTTCGTCTCGAAAATGGTTCCACGCGAGCAAGTCGCCGCGGGCAGCAAGCGCGAGAGCGAAACCAGTGGCGTGCAGCCCAATACCGGCGCGCCGTATGCGGTGATCATGCATCCGTTCATGTCGCCACTGGGCGTGCCGTGCCAAGCACCGGCCTGGGGCTACGTGGCAGCCATCGACCTGTTCACCAACAAGGTCGTGTGGAAGCACAAGAACGGCACCACCCGCGACAGCACCCCAGTGCCAATCGGCATGCCGGTCGGCGTACCAAGCATGGGCGGCTCGATCGTCACCGCCGGTGGCGTTGGCTTCCTGAGCGGCACCCTGGACCAATACCTGCGCGCCTATGACGTGCACAACGGCGAAGAGCTGTGGAAAGCCCGTCTGCCGGCAGGCGGCCAGGCCACGCCGATGACCTACACCGGCAAGGATGGCAAGCAGTACGTCCTTGTGACGGCTGGCGGCCACGGCTCGCTGGGCACCAAGATGGGTGACTACATCATCGCTTACAAACTCGCCGAGTAAGCGATTGCCCGGCGTCAGTGATGACGCCATCGCGGGGCAAGCCTGCTCCCACGCTGCCAGTATCGGACGCGTGGGAGCGGGCTTGCCCCGCGATGCGTTTGCCAGCCCCCCTTTCGTCTACCATTGAAACCTGTCCGCCCCCGCCCCATCTAAGCACCATAGTCATTCACGCAGGTGCCCCATGAGCGACCAGCAGGATCTTCCGGAACATCCCGACGAACACAGCGAAGTCGAACACCTCGAAGCGGCCTCCACCCCAGGCCACTCCCTCGCCCTGCCCGGCCAACAGCTGCCGGACAAGGTCTATGTGATCCCAATCCACAATCGCCCATTCTTCCCGGCCCAAGTGCTGCCGGTCATCGTCAATGAAGAACCCTGGGCAGAAACCCTCGACCTGGTAGCCAAGACCGATCATCACTCGCTGGCGCTGTTCTTCATGGACACGCCGCCCGAGGACCACCGCCACTTCGACACCTCGGCGCTGCCGGAGTACGGCACCTTGGTCAAGGTGCACCACGCCAGCCGCGAAAACGGCAAGTTGCAGTTCGTCGCCCAAGGCCTGACCCGCGTGCGCATCCGCACCTGGCTCAAGCACCACCGCCCGCCTTATCTGGTGGAAGTCGAATACCCGCGCCAGTCGACCGAGCCAACCGATGAGGTCAAGGCCTACGGCATGGCCCTGATCAACGCGATCAAAGAGCTGCTGCCACTCAACCCGCTGTACAGCGAAGAGTTGAAGAACTACCTCAACCGCTTCAGCCCCAACGATCCTTCGCCACTGACCGACTTTGCCGCTGCGCTGACCTCGGCGACCGGCAACCAGTTACAGGAAGTGCTCGACTGCGTGCCGATCCTCAAGCGCATGGAGAAGGTCTTGCCGATGCTGCGCAAGGAGGTCGAGGTCGCCCGTTTGCAGAACGAGATCTCCGCCGAGGTCAATCGGCAGATCGGCGAGCACCAGCGCGAGTTCTTCCTCAAGGAGCAGCTCAAGGTCATTCAGCAGGAACTGGGCCTGACCAAGGACGATCGCAGTGCCGACCTTGAGCAGTTCAAGCAACGCCTGGAAGGCAAGACCTTGCCTGCTGCCGCCCAAAAACGCATCGACGAAGAGATGGGCAAGCTGGCGATTCTGGAGACCGGCTCACCCGAATACGCCGTCACCCGCAATTACCTGGAATGGGCCAGCGCCCTGCCTTGGGGCGTGTATGGCAAGGACAAGCTCGACCTCAAGCATGCGCGCAAAGTGCTCGACCAGCATCATGCCGGCCTCGATGACATCAAGGAGCGCATCCTTGAGTTCCTCGCCGTGGGCGCCTGGAAGGGCGAGATCAGTGGCTCTATCGTGCTGTTGGTCGGCCCGCCTGGGGTCGGCAAGACCAGTATCGGTAAATCGATTGCCGTATCACTTGGCCGGCCGTTCTACCGCTTCAGCGTCGGCGGTATGCGCGACGAGGCCGAGATCAAGGGCCACCGCCGCACCTACATCGGCGCCCAGCCGGGCAAGCTGGTGCAGGCGCTCAAAGAGGTCGAGGTGATGAACCCGGTGATCATGCTCGACGAGATCGACAAGATGGGCCAGAGCTACCAGGGCGATCCGGCTTCGGCGCTGCTGGAAACCCTCGATCCGGAGCAGAACGTCGACTTCCTCGACCATTACCTGGACCTGCGCCTGGACCTGTCCAAGGTGCTGTTCGTGTGCACCGCCAACACCCTCGACTCGATCCCCGGGCCGTTGCTCGACCGCATGGAAGTGATTCGCCTGTCCGGCTACATCACCGAAGAGAAAATGGCGATCGCCAAGCGCCACCTGTGGCCCAAGCAATTGGAAAAAGCCGGTGTGGCCAAGACCAGCCTGAGCATCAGTGACAGCGCCCTGCGCACGGTCATCGAGGGCTATGCCCGTGAAGCCGGGGTTCGCCAGCTGGAAAAGCAGCTGGGCAAGCTGGTGCGCAAGTCAGTGGTCAAGCTGCTGGACGACCCTACGGCGAAACTGAAGATCGCCCCGAAAGACCTGGAAGCCGCCCTGGGCATGCCGGTGTTTCGCAGCGAGCAGGTGTTGGCGGGCAAAGGCGTGATCACCGGCCTTGCCTGGACCAGCATGGGCGGCGCGACCCTGCCGATCGAGGCGACGCGCATCCATACCCTTAACCGCGGATTCAAGCTGACCGGCAAGCTTGGCGATGTTATGAAAGAGTCGGCCGAAATCGCCTACAGCTACGTCAGTTCCAACCTCAAGCAGTTTGGTGGCGATCCTGGGTTCTTCAACGAAGCCTTCATTCATCTGCATGTACCGGAAGGCGCCACGCCCAAGGACGGCCCAAGTGCCGGTGTGACCATGGCCAGCGCGCTGCTGTCGCTGGCTCGCGACCAGGTGCCGAAGAAAGGCGTGGCGATGACCGGCGAGCTGACCCTGACCGGCCAGGTCCTGCCGATCGGCGGTGTGCGCGAGAAAGTCATTGCGGCCAAGCGGCAGAAGATCTTCGAGCTGATCCTGCCGGAGGCCAACCGCGGTGATTTCGAGGAACTGCCCGATTACCTGCGCGAAGGGCTGACCGTGCACTTTGCCAAGCGCTTTGCCGATGTAGCGAAGGTGTTGTTCTAGACAGGGGGCCCTAGCGCCGGGCAATCCCGCCCCTACAGGACTGTGGTAAACCCTGTAGGAGCGGGCTTGCCCGCGATAGGGCCAGAACAGCCAACACAAAATTCTCACCGCTTCGGTTATCCTCAGGCATCGCCAGCCCTTTGGAGCCAACATGACTGCACTCCGTCTGCTCGTTCCCCTGAGCCTCACCCTGCTTGCCGCCTGTAGCCACCAGTCGCGCCAAACCGTCGAGCTGGGCGCAGAAAACGAATGCCCGATACGCCTGCAAACAGGCCAGAACCTGACCCTGAGCCTGCCAAGCAACCCCACCACCGGCTACCGCTGGCTGGTGCAAAACCCGGCCACCAACATCCTTCGGCCGATCGGCGCAGAGGTCTACACCCAACCCGAGCAGGCCGGGCTGGTCGGTAGTGCAGGCGTCTCGACCTGGCGTTTCCAGGCCAAAGCCCCCGGCGATGGCCACCTGATCCTGGTCTACCAGCAGCCCTGGGCTCCGGAGGTGCGCCCGGTACAGACCTTCGATTGCGAGATCAAGGTGAATTAAACACGCAGCGCTGGTCAGCCATTCATGCATCCTTGGCGCAGTTTGGCTAAAATGCTGGCCCTTTACCCAGCCAGCACCCTGGACCTTACGTGAGCAAACAACCCGACCGCCTATTCGCCGAGCCTCTTGAGCAGGTACCCGACTTCGTGTTCAACGAAGACGTGGTGCGGGTGTTCCCGGACATGATCAAGCGCTCGGTGCCAGGTTACCCGACCATCGTCGAGAACCTTGGCGTGCTGGCCGCACGCTTCGCCCAGCCCAATACCGCGCTGTATGACCTGGGCGCCTCGCTCGGCGCGGTGACGCAATCCTTGCGCCGTCATGTGCGCAGTGACGGTTGCCGGGTGATCGCGGTGGACAACTCCGCAGCGATGGTCGAGCGTTGCCGCCAGTACCTCACCGCACAAGACTCGATGTTCCAGGAGCTGCTGCCGGTACAGGTGCTGGAGGCGGACATTCTTGCCCTGCCCTTCGAGCCAGCCTCGGTAGTGGCGATGAACTTCACCCTGCAATTCATCGCCCCCGAGCAACGCCTCGAGCTGCTCACACGCATCCGCCAGGCGTTGCTGCCGGGCGGTGCGCTGATCCTCTCGGAAAAGCTGTGCTTCGCCGATGAGCAGGAGCAGGCGTTGCTTGCCGAGCTGCATGTGGACTTCAAGCGCGCCAATGGCTACAGCGAACTGGAAATTGCCCAGAAGCGCAGCGCCATCGAAAACGTCATGCGCCCCGACACGCTTGAAACCCATGAACAGCGCCTGCGCGCTGCCGGTTTCTCCAAGGTGGTGCCGTGGTTCCAATGCCTTAACTTTGCCTCACTGATAGCCCTGCCATGATCGATCTGTCTCCCCTCGTCCGCCGCCTGGCGGGCACCCCCCTGGCTAACTGGTCGCAAGGCCTGCAAGCGCAGCTGCAAAGCAAACTGGAAAAAGGCCACGGTGACCTCGAACGCTGGCGCGGCGCCTTGGACACCTTGCCCGACCTGCAACCGAGCCAGATCGATCTGGTCAATGGCCTGCGCCTGGACAGCGACTGCGATGAGGCCAGCCGCGCGCAGATGCGCCAGGCGCTGATGGGCTTGTCGCCTTGGCGCAAAGGGCCGTTCGATCTGTTCGGCGTGCATGTCGACACCGAATGGCACTCGGACTGGAAATGGTCGCGGGTCGCTCCGCACCTGGACCTGAACGGCAAGCGCGTACTGGATGTCGGCTGTGGCAATGGCTACTACCAGTGGCGCATGCTCGGTGCCGGCGCTGACATGGTCATCGGCGTCGACCCCAACTGGTTGTTCTTCTGCCAGTTCCAGGCGGTGCAAAAGTACCTGCCAGAGCTGCCAGCCTGGCACTTGCCGTTCGCCCTGGAAGAGTTGCCAGCCAACCTCGAAGGCTTCGACACCGTGTTCTCGATGGGCGTGTTCTATCACCGGCGCTCGCCGATCGAGCACCTGCTGGCGCTCAAGGACTGCCTGGTCAAGGGCGGCGAACTGGTGCTGGAAACCTTGGTGATCGAAGGTGACGAGCATCAGGTGCTGGTCCCGGAAGATCGCTATGCGCAGATGCGTAACGTCTGGTTCCTGCCTTCGGTGCCGGCATTGGAACGTTGGTTGCGCCGCGCAGGCTTCAGTGACGTACGCTGCGTCGACGTCAGCGTCACCAGCGTCGAAGAGCAACGCAGCACCGACTGGATGCGCTACCAATCGCTGGGCGACTTCCTCGACCCGGACGACCACAGCAAGACCATCGAAGGCCTGCCGGCACCTCGCCGCGCGACCATCCTGGCGCGCAAATAAAACAGGCGCCCGGCAAGGGGCGCCTAACGACACCGCCTGGCAGGAGCAACGCCAGGCGGCTGGGTGAAACTAGTCCTTGGCTACTTCACGGGCCTTTTCCGCTTGCTTACGCTCACGCTCGGCCACGGCCTGGTCCTGCTTGCCATGCAAGCGCTCCTGGTCTTGGCGGAATGCCTCCCAGAACTGCCGCGAACGCTCCGCGCCGCCTTCGGCCAAGGCCGTGGTGCTGCCCAGAGTGAGCAGTGCCAGAAACAGGTACTTGGTCAGGTTCATGGTGATTTGCCTCATAAGGGTTCAGATGAGGCCATCCTAGAGGGCGGCAGCTAACGCCAAGGTGAGGCGCACATTACAGTCTTGCAAGGCTGGCTTGCGGGGCGGTTGGTTCACCCTATCGCGTCTGTAAGCGCGGGTTTGTGCCACGTTTGGGCCCTGACTGTCAGGGAAATGGCTGGCACATTACAAATCTGTAATCCAGGCAAAACACCGCTTCGCATGCCGTAACATTGCCCCGCTTGACCCTCATCCCACTTCAGGGTCGAGAATCGCCGCCCTTCACCTGACCGAGCCCGATCATGCGTCTACTGATCATCGAAGACGAACTGCGCACCGCCGACTACCTGCAGCAAGGCCTGCGCGAGAACGGCTACGTGGTCGACTGCGCCCACACCGGCATCGACGGCCTGCACCTGGCCCGCCAGCAGGCATATGACCTGGTGATCCTCGACGTCAACCTGCCCGAGCTGGACGGCTGGAGCGTATTGCAGCGCCTGCGCGCCGACTCAGCCACGCGAATCATGATGCTCACCGCCCATGGTCGCCTGGCCGACCGGGTCAAAGGCCTGGACCTGGGTGCCGACGACTACCTGCTCAAGCCGTTCGAATTCCCCGAGCTACTGGCGCGAATCCGCAGCCTGCTGCGGCGCAACGACCAACAGCTACAACCGAGCACCCTGCGCGTCGCTGACCTGGAGCTCGACCCAGGCCGTCATCGTGCCTGGCGCGGCGGCAAGCGCATCGACCTGACCGCCAAGGAATTCGCCCTGCTGCACCTGTTGATGCGTCAAAGCGGCGAAGTGCTGTCGCGCACGCAGATCATCTCGTTGGTGTGGGACATGAACTTCGATTGCGATACCAACGTGGTCGAGGTCTCCATCCGCCGCTTGCGGGCGAAGATCGACGATCCGTTCGAAGACAAGCTGATCCATACCTTGCGCGGCGTTGGCTACGTGCTCGAGGCGCGTCCTTGAAGCCTGCCAGCCTGTCGCTACGGCTGGGCCTGAGCGTAACCCTGATGGGCGCCACCCTGGTCCTGCTGCTGGCCTGCCTGGCAGTGTTCGCCCTCGATCATGAACTCGATAGCCGTGCCCGCAAGGACCTGGCGCGCAAGATGCTCCAGGTCGAGCACAACTTGCGGGTCGATCTGCGCAGCGGTGACTTGGCCACTCGCGCCCATCCGCTGCTCGATCTGGTCATGGGCCATGACAACCTCAGCCTCAATGTCCTGGCACTCAACGGCCGGCACCCGCCGCTGCTCAGCCTTGGCCCAGCGCTGGAGTCACAGGCGCTCCGCGAACTGCAGACCGGCGCGACGCTGGCCTTCGCGCAGTGGCAAGACAGCGCCGGCAACCAGATCCTCACTGCCACCCGCTTGATGCGCCTGCGCGATGACACGCCGGTGCGGGTGATGATGTCGCTCAACCGCGACGACGATAACAGCCTGCTGCAAGCCTACCTGCACTCGACACTGCTGGCCCTGCCCTTGCTGCTGGTGCTGATCGGCATTGGCGCCTGGAAGCTGGTGCAACGCGGCCTCAAGCCGCTGCGTCACTTTCGGCGGGTGGCCGGTCAGGTGTCGGCTCAGGACCTCACTCACCGCCTGCCCGACAGCGGCTTGCCGTTTGAACTGGCGGAGCTTGCCGGTGCCATCAACGTGATGCTCGATCGCCTGGATCAAGGCGTGCGGCAGCTGTCGCAGTTCTCCGATGACCTCGCCCATGAGCTGCGCACGCCCTTGAGCAACCTGATGGGCAAGGCCCAGGTCACCCTGGCTCGTGAGCGTGACAGCGAGAACTATCGCGAGGTCCTGGAAGACAGTATCGAGGAGCTGACCCGGCTCAACCGCATCATCAACGACATGCTGTTCCTCGCCCAAGTCAGCCAACCGCAGGCGCAGGTCGTGCTCAAACCCTTGGCATTGGCCGAAGAGGCCGAGCGGGTCGGCGAGCTGTTCGCGTTCAGCGCTGAGCTCAAGGATATCGAGCTGAAGCTGCAAGGTTGGGGCACGGCGCTGGCCGACCGGTTGATGTTCCAGCGGGCGCTGTCGAATCTGTTGAGCAATGCCATCAGGCATAGCCCTGAAGGGCAGCGCGTGACGGTAGGCATTGGCCGGCATGCTGAGCATGCCTGGGTGTGGGTGGAGAACCAGGGACCAGGGATCGCCCAGGCACACCAGCCACAGCTGTTCGAACGCTTCTACAGGGCTGGATGCGGGCGTTCGCGGCTCGAAGGTGGTACCGGACTGGGGCTGGCGATCGTGCAGTCGATCATGCACTTGCACGGCGGCAGGGTCGAGGTGAGTAGCCGGCCGGAAGGGCCAACCCGGTTTACTTTGCTGTTTCGCGCAGAATGAATCGCGGGGCGGGCCCCGCGATCAGCTAAGGCGATCGCGCCTAGGCTTGCTTAGCGCGATGCCTGGACAATCAGCGCTTTCATCTCCGCTACCGCCGCCTTGAAGCCAACGAACAGCGCATGTGCGACCAGCGCATGACCAATGTTCAACTCGTTGATGCCCTTGATCGCCGCCACCGCTTCAACGTTGTGGTAATGCAGGCCGTGACCGGCGTTGACGATCAGGCCCTTGCCCACGCCAAAGGCCACGCCATCGACGATGCGCTTGAGCTCTTCAGCCACTTCGGTCGGGGTTTGGGCGTCAGCATAGCGGCCGGTGTGCAACTCGATCGCAGGCGCGCCGACACGACGCGAGGCTTCGATCTGGCGCTCATCGGCGTCGATGAACAGCGAGACTTCAGCGCCAGTACGCGACAGGCGCTCAACTGCTGCCTTGATCCGCGCTTCTTGCCCAGCCACGTCCAGGCCACCTTCAGTGGTCAGTTCCTGACGGGTTTCGGGGACCAGGCAGATATGCGCCGGGCGGATTTTTTCGGCGAACAGCATCATCTCTTCAGTGACGCCCATCTCGAAGTTCATGCGCGTTTGCAGCACGTCCTTGAGTACCAGCACATCGCGCTCCTGGATATGCCGGCGGTCTTCGCGCAGGTGTACGGTGATGCCGTCGGCACCTGCCTCCTCGGCATCCAGGGCAGCCTTGACCGGGTCTGGGTAGCGGGTGCCGCGGGCCTGGCGCAGGGTCGCCACGTGGTCGATGTTGACGCCAAGAAGCATGCGGTTGCTGTGAGTCACGAAAGGCTCTCCTGAAGATTTAGCCACACAGCATACGACGTGCTTAGCGCTTGCGAAACAGTTCCCGACTGACCAGCGGCTTTGGCCCCAGGTGGACCGCCAGCGCCTGGCGCATCAAGCGCTTGGCGGCCAGCAGTGCGCCGGGGGCTTCCCAGTTCGCTTGCGCCAGGGCCAGCAGCTCGTCACCCTTGAATAATCCGGGCTGCAGCAGCTCGACGCGCTCAAGGCCTGCGTCCACTTGCAAGCGATACAGGCCTTCGACGGCAATCGGGATGTCGTTGATGTCGTGATCCAGCGCAAAGGCGTAGCCCAGCTCGTCGAGCAGGCGCCATTCGAAGGCGCGCAGCAGCGGCTCCAAGGGCCGGCCTTCGCCGAGCGCCTGCAAGGTCAATGCGTAATGCTCGAATAGCGCCGGATGAGGCGCTTCAGCAGGCAGCAGGCGCATCAGCAACTCATTGAGGTACAAACCGCTGAACAAGGCGTCGCCATGCAGCCAGGCGGCAATCCCCACGCTGTCCAGACGGCCGACGTTCTTCAGCTCGCCGCGCCCGCGCAGCTCGACTTCAAGCGGCACGAAACAGCGCACCAGGCTGCCACCCTTGCCCCGCGCCCGGCGCAGCACCGCTCGCACCCGCCCCTGGGGGGTGAGCAAGTCCACCAGCGCACTGGTTTCCTTGTAGGCGCGGCTGTGGAGCACGAAGGCCGGCTGGGCGGCGGGTTGTTCCATCACAGAGCACTCGATGTCAGAAATAACTGTGGGAGCGGGCTTGCCCTACGATCGCCATCGCGGGGCAAGCCCGCTCCCACAGGAGCAAAGGCGGAGCGTAAGGCTTACAGGTCGCCGTAGCCCAGCGAACGCAGGGCGCGTTCGTCATCGGACCAGCCGCCTTTGACCTTGACCCACAGGTTGAGCATGACCTTGGCGTCGAACAGGGTTTCCATGTCCTTGCGCGCGTCAGAGCCGATGCGCTTGATGCGCTCGCCCTTGTCGCCAATGATGATCTTCTTCTGGCCATCTCGCTCGACCAGGATCAATGCATGGATGTGCAGCACATGGCCCTGCTGCTTGAACTCTTCGATCTCGACGGTGATCTGGTACGGCAGCTCGGCACCGAGCTGGCGCATGATCTTCTCGCGCACCAGCTCCGCGGCGAGGAAGCGGCTGCTGCGGTCGGTGATCTGGTCTTCCGGGAAGAAGTGCTCGTTTTCCGGCAGGTGCTTGGCGATCAGCGCCTCGAGCGATTCGAGGTTGTGCCCCTGCTGCGCGGAGATTGGCACGATCTCGGCGTTCGGCAACTGCTCCTGCAGCCATTTCAGGTGCGGGATCAGCTCGGCCTTCTCGTCCATCCGGTCGGTCTTGTTGACGGCCAGGATGAGCGGGCCGGTCACGTACTGCACCCGCTCGAGCACCAGCTGGTCTTCTTCGGTCCAGCGGGTACGGTCGACCACGAAGATCACCACGTCGACGTCCTTGAGGGCGGCCGAAGCGGTGCGGTTCATGTAGCGGTTGAGCGCTTTGTCGTTGGCCTTGTGCATGCCGGGGGTGTCGACGTAGATCGCCTGCACATCACCTTCGGTCTTGATCCCGAGCATGTTGTGCCGGGTGGTCTGCGGCTTGCGCGAGGTGATCGCCAGCTTTTGCCCGAGGATGTGGTTGAGCAAGGTCGACTTGCCCACGTTGGGGCGACCCACGATGGCTACGTAACCGCAGCGGGTTGGGTTGTTCTCAGTCATTGCCATTCTCCACGCCCAGGGCGATCAATGCAGAAGCCGCGGCGACTTGCTCGGCGATACGCCGGCTAACGCCCTGGCCACGGCTCTTGTTGTTCAGCAGCACCACTTCGCATTCGACGAAGAAGGTGCGGCAGTGAGGTTCGCCCTGGATGTCGACCACTTCGTAACGTGGCAACTCACAGGCCCGCGACTGCAGGAACTCCTGCAGGCGGGTCTTGGGGTCTTTGTTGGTGTCGACCAGCGTCAGGCTCTCGAATTCATCGGTCAGCCAGGCCAGGATGCGCTCGCGCGCAGTCTCCATGTCGGCGTCCAGATAAATGGCGCCGATCAGCGCTTCGAGGGCATCGGCGAGGATCGATTCGCGGCGAAAACCGCCGCTCTTGAGCTCGCCCGAACCCAGGCGCAAGTATTCACCCAGGTCAAAGCCACGGGCCAGACGCGCCAGGGTTTCGCCCTTGACCAGGCGTGCGCGCAGGCGCGACAGCTGGCCTTCGCGCGCTTGGGGGAAGCGCTCGAACAGCGCTTCGCCAGCGACGAAGTTGAGAATGGCATCGCCGAGGAACTCCAGACGCTCGTTATTGCGCCCGGCGTAGCTGCGATGGCTCAGGGCCAGGAGCATCTGGTCCTTGTTCTTGAAGGTGTAGCCGAGCTTGCGCTCCAGGCGTTCAAGGGGAGCACTCATGCGGCCACCCGTGGGTTATTCAACGCGTTGTTCAAATCAACATCCTGAAAGACTGTTTTGCTGTGGATCGCCCCTGTTCAGGTGGCGAAATCTCCCGATCCCTGAGAACACAGCCTATGTCAGAAAAGCATTCGGCGCTGTCTGTCAGACAACGCCGATGGGTATCAATGGATCAGGCCGACCCGCGACAGGTTGGGCATATGGCTGAGCTTGGGCTCTGGCCAGCTCATCCAGACCGCGAAAGCCTTGCCGACGATGTTGCGGTCCGGGACCATGCCGTGCAGTTCTTTAGGGATGTTCGGGTCATCCCAGTAACGGCTGTCGTTGGAGTTGTCGCGGTTGTCGCCCATCATGAAGTAATGGCCAGCCGGCACGGTCCATTGCTGGTCCGGCGGCATGCGATAGCGGCTCATCTCCTTGCGGATCAGGTGCTCAGTCTCGCCCAGCTTCTCCTTGTACAGCTCAGCGCTGCCCAAGGTGCCTGGCTCGGTACCGACCAACTGCTCGGCGACCGGCTGACCGTTGACATACAAACGCTTGTCGCTGGTATAGCGGATCTGGTCGCCCGGCAGGCCGACCACCCGCTTGATGTAGTTGACGTTCGGGTCGCTTGGATAGCGGAACACCATCACGTCCCCGCGCTGCGGATCACCCACATCGATGACCTTTTTATCGATCACCGGCAGCCGAATGCCGTAGGAGAACTTGTTCACCAGGATGAAGTCGCCGACTTCCAGGGTCGGTTTCATCGACCCGGAAGGGATCTGGAACGGCTCGACCAGAAACGAGCGCAGTACCAGCACGATGAACAGCACCGGGAAGAACGACTTGCCGTACTCGACCAGCAACGGCTCCTTGTTCAGCTTCTCGACCACAGCCATTTCGGGCTGAGTGACGCTGCCCTGGTAGTTGGCGATCGCTGCGCGCCGGCGCGGGGCCAGGAACAGCAGGTCGATCAGACCCAACAAGCCACAGACTGCGACGGCGATGACGAGCAACAGCGGGAAATTTAGCGACATAGGACCTAGCTATCCAACCTGAGCACGGCGAGGAAGGCCTCTTGTGGAATCTCCACATTGCCCACCTGTTTCATGCGTTTCTTACCGGCCTTCTGCTTCTCCAGCAGCTTGCGTTTACGGCTAACGTCACCACCGTAACACTTGGCCAGTACGTTCTTTCTGAGCGCCTTGACAGTGGTACGCGCAACGATCTGCCCGCCAATGGCGGCCTGGATCGCAACGTCGAACATCTGCCGAGGAATCAGTTCCTTCATCTTCTCGGTCAACGCACGACCTTTGTAGTGCGCGTTATCGCGGTGCACGATCAGTGCCAGGGCGTCGACCTTGTCGCCGTTGATCAGCACGTCCAGTTTGACCAGGTTGGCCGACTGGTAGCGATCGAAATGATAGTCCAGCGAGGCATAACCGCGGCTGGTCGACTTCAGGCGGTCGAAGAAGTCCAGCACCACCTCGTTCATCGGCAGGTCATAACGCACCTGCACCTGCGAGCCGAGGAACTGCATGTCGCGCTGCACGCCACGCTTCTCGATGCACAGGGTGATGACGTTACCCAGGTGCTCTTGCGGCACGAGGATGTTGGCCTGCACGATCGGCTCGCGGAAATCTTCGACCGACGACACGTCCGGCAGCTTGGACGGGTTGTCGACGTAGATGGTTTCGCCGGTCTTGAGCTTGACCTCGAAGATTACGCTTGGCGCGGTGGTGATCAGGTCAAGGTCGTATTCGCGCTCCAGGCGCTCCTGGATGATTTCCATGTGCAGCATGCCGAGGAAGCCGCAACGGAAGCCGAAGCCCAGTGCGTCGGAGCTTTCCGGCAGGTATTGCAGCGACGAGTCGTTCAGGGTCAGTTTCTGCAACGCGTCGCGGAAATCCTCGAAATCGTCGGAACTGACCGGGAACAGGCCGGCATATACCTGTGGTTGGATCTTCTTGAAGCCTGGCAGCACTTCGACCTCAGGGGTCGAGGACAGGGTCAGGGTGTCACCGACCGGTGCACCATGAATGTCTTTGATGCTGGCGATGATGAAGCCTACTTCGCCGGCCTTGAGGTCTGCGGTCTGGGTGTGCTTGGGGGTGAATACACCGACGCTGTCGACCAGGTGCACCTTGCCGGTGGACTTGACCAGAATCTTGTCGCCCTTCTTCACCCGGCCATGGCGCACACGCACCAGCGACACGACCCCAAGGTAGTTGTCGAACCAGGAGTCGATGATCAGCGCCTGCAGGGGCGCGTCGATATCGCCTTCGGGTGCGGGAATGGTCTGTACCAGGCGCTCGAGCACTTCGTCGACGCCCATGCCGCTCTTGGCGCTGCAAGCCACGGCATCGGTAGCGTCGATGCCGATGATCTTCTCGATCTCGTCCTTGACGCGGTCCGGGTCGGCTTGGGGCAGGTCCATCTTGTTCAGCACTGGCATGACTTCCAGGCCTTGCTCGATGGCGGTGTAGCAGTTGGCGACCGACTGCGCTTCGACACCTTGACCGGCGTCCACCACCAGCAGCGCGCCCTCACAGGCGGCCAGCGAACGGCTGACTTCGTAGGTGAAGTCGACGTGGCCGGGGGTGTCGATGAAGTTCAGCTGGTAGGTCTTGCCGTCCTGGGCCTTGTAATGCAGCGTGACGCTGTGGGCCTTGATGGTAATACCGCGCTCGCGCTCCAGGTCCATGGAATCCAGGACCTGGGCTTCCATTTCGCGCGCCGACAGGCCACCGCACATCTGGATGAAACGGTCGGCCAGCGTCGACTTGCCATGGTCGATGTGGGCGATGATGGAGAAATTGCGGATATGACTCAAATCACTCACGGGTCAACACTCGGAAAAGGCTGCGAGCCGGACGCCCGCCGAAAAATAGCCGGGAATTGTACCTTAAGCCGATGGCTTATGGGAGATTCCTGATCGGCAGTCATGGCATCTACGTGCTGAGGCGTGGGAGCGGGCTTGCCCCCCGCGATTGCTGGCTGATCAAGTAGATAGGGGGGCTTGGTCGCTCGCAATCCCCGGGCAAGCCCGCTCCCACGGTGCATGAAACTTTCAATCAGTGACGAAAAAGGGCAGCCGAAGCTGCCCTTTCCTACCTTGTTACCGGATTATTCAGCCAGTTTGAAGGTGATGAAGCTGGCGCGCCCCTGACGCAGAACGCGCATCGACACCGAACGGTTCTTCGGCAGGCCCTTGGCAATCTCGGTGAACTCCTTGGCGTTGCTGATCGCCTGGTTGTTCAAGTGACTGATGACGTCACCCGGACGCAGGCCGATCAGCGCCGCAGGGCCATCCTGGACTTCCTTGATGACCACACCACCCTTGAGCTCAAGCGATTTTTTCTGCTCGGCGGTCAGGTCAGTCACCGAGACACCCAGACGGTTGCTGCTGCGCTCGGCGCCGCCTTGGGCACCGGTAGCGATATCGGCATCATCTTCCGGCAGTGCGCCGACGGTGACATCAAGGTTCTGCCGCTTGCCGTTGCGGATAATCTCAAGCTTGGCCTTGGCGCCGTCCTTGAGGCTGCCGACCAGGTGCGGCAGATCGGCCGACATGACGATGGGCTGACCATTCATGCTGAGGATCACATCACCGACCTGCAGGCCACCTTTGGCAGCCGGGCCGTCTTCCAGAACCTGAGCGACCAAGGCACCGGCAGGCTTGTCGAGGCCGAACGATTCAGCCAGGTCTTTGTTGACCTCCTGGATCACCACGCCGAGCCAGCCGCGGTTGACCTTGCCGTCCTTTTTCAACTGGTTGGAGACATCCAGCGCCACGTCGATCGGGATAGCGAAAGACAGGCCCATGAAGCCACCGGAGCGGGTGAAGATCTGCGAGTTGATGCCGACGACTTCACCTTTCATGTTGAACAGCGGGCCACCGGAGTTACCCGGGTTGATCGCCACGTCCGTCTGGATGAACGGCACATAGGTGTCGTTAGGCAGGGTACGACCCTTGGCGCTGACGATCCCTTTGGTCACCGAATGATCGAAGCCAAACGGCGAACCGATGGCCAGCACCCACTCCCCGACCTTGAGCTTCTCGGAGTCGCCCAGTTTTACCGTTGGCAGGTTTTTGCCTTCGACCTTGAGCAGGGCCACGTCAGTACGCGGGTCGGTGCCGACCAGCTTGGCCTGCAGCTCGCTGCGATCGGACAGGCGCACGATGATTTCGTCGGCGTCGGCCACGACATGGTTATTGGTCAGCACGTAGCCATCGCTGGAAATGATGAAGCCCGAGCCGAGCGACTGTGCTTCACGCTGGCGGTCGCCACGCGGCGAACGCGGCTGTTGCGGCATATTGCGTTCGAAGAACTCGCGGAACATCGGTGGCAGGCCTTCGAGGTCGGGCATGGTCCCGGCAGCGAGGCGGTCTGGCAGCTTCTGTTTGGTACTGATGTTGACCACGGCCGGTGAGGCCTGCTCCACCAGGGTAGTGAAGTCCGGCAGGGCTTCTTCGGCCTGAGCGCTGAGCACCTGACCGAGCATGAGCACGGCGGCGAACATCGACAGATAGGATTTCAAGCGTGGTATTGACATACGGCTCCCGTCACAACGAGCGTAGTTAGCAGTAAGACCCCTGCTGACGCAGGCAAGGCCAGACCCTCAAGAAGTCTGACCTATAGAAAATTTACGAGGGGATTGCAAATGACAATGCTTTAATTTCATTTCAGCCCCGTGATTTCGGGGCTGATGAAAGGGCGCTTAAGGTCATTACTGACGCGCCTGAGCATCCTGCGCCCGCATGGACAATGCCACACGTTCGGCGGTACCCAAAGGAATCTCTCCAACCACGGTCACCATGACTTTGCCATTGGGCGTATTGAGTTGGCGCGAAACGGCCACGGTTGGGCCTAGCTGGGTTCGGATATCGTTGCCCGAGCTACCCTTGACCGGTTCCAGGAACACTGAGAAGCGCGCCAGACCGTCGTCATACATCAAGCTGCTGACCGTACTGTTGCGCGAAGCGTCGCGGCGACTGGAGCTGTTGATCAGTTCGAAGCCTGGCGGCAACCAGTCCGAGCGCCAGGCCACCTTGGATCCGCCAGGCGCCGAGGCAACCGGCTGGACAGGCTTGCACGAGGCACTGGCATGTAGCTCTTGATCGCTTGGGGCGGTGGTATCCAAACGGGTCATCTGGAAGCGCTCGAGCAACTGGCCCTTGTCGTTGAGCATCAACGAGCGCAGGGGCAATCCAGTCTCACGGTCCAGATGTAATTCGAAGGCGTAACGATGCTGGTCGCGTGGAGTGAGTGTGACGATTACCGCATCGCGATCAGCGACCCGGGATTCACCCGCAAGCCTCAAGTCGTACCAACTCATCAGCTTGAGCGGATCGAGCATGCGCGGCGCAGAGTCAGGTGGCGCTGCCACCCCGCTGGCCAGAGCTCCACTAACGCACTGCACCTTGCCATCGACACGCACGATTTCCTGGGCCGCGCCATCGAGCTGCAATAGCCGCTCGCTGACCCTGCCATTGTGCACACGGTGCCAGATATCGTGGGAAGAGAAGCTGCCGTTACGTTCGTAAACGAAGGAACCCTGGTAACTCTGTACTTGCTCGGCTCGTGCCAGCTTGTTCAACCACTCACTCGCCTCAGGCGAGGAGTTGGCTGCCAACGCTGGCACCGTCATGCAGCTGCCTAGTAGCAGCGACAGGAGAGGTAGCGCGCGCATGATCCTCCTTACTAGCGGTTTTCCAGGCTGGCAGCGCGGGCGTATGGCAGGGCGGTTTCAGTGCCCTTGAGCGCAGATTCCTGGGCGTGCTGGCGCAGGTAGCCTGGCAGACGCTGATCCCAGCCAGCCTGATTCTGCAGCACACCGTTGGCCATTGGCCCGGTCGGTTGCTCACTGCTTTCACTATAGCCTGCCAATACAGCCGGGCCTTGTGTTTGCGGCATGCTCAGACCTTGCTGTGCCGGTTGCTGGGAAGCCAACTCGCTACCGGTGATTTCGTCTTGGTTGTACAGGCGTACACCTGCCAGCACCGCAACGGTCACCGAGGCAGCCACGGCCAGACGGCCAATGCTACGCCATGGACCTTGCTTGACCTTGGCCGGCACGGCTTCATCGGCCAGTGCTGCAGATACCGCCGAGGCGATATCCAGCTTCGGCAGCAGCAGTTCCTTGTGCATCGCTGCGCGGGCAACCTGATAACGCGACCAGGTGGCACGGGTGTCTGCGTCATCGACGGCGCTGAGCACCCGACGCAATTCCAATTCGTCCGCTTCGTTATCCATCACCGCGGACAGCGATTCCTGCAAAGCTTCACGACTCATGGCGGTTCCTCTCTTGGCTGTCGCCGCTGTCTCAGGATTCCTGCAACAACGGCTGCAGGGCTTTATCAATGGCCTCCCGAGCGCGGAAGATTCGAGAGCGCACGGTACCCACCGGACATTGCATGACGCTCGCAATGTCCTCGTAACTCAGACCATCAAATTCACGCAAAGTTAGTGCAGTGCGTAGATCTTCTGGCAGTTGCTGGATGGTGCGATGGACGGTGCCTTCGATTTCATCCCGCAACAACGAGCGCTCTGGGGACTCGAGATCCTTGAGACCATGATCGCCGTCGTAAAACTCCGCATCCTCGGAGCTCACATCGCTGTCTGGGGGCCGTCTACCACGGGACACCAGATAGTTTTTCGCCGTGTTGATGGCGATGCGGTACAGCCAGGTATAAAACGCACTGTCTCCGCGAAAATTTCCAAGCGCTCGGTACGCCTTGATAAAGGCTTCCTGCGCCACATCCTGGGCTTCATGGGTGTCGTGTACGAAACGCACGATCAACCCGAGAATCTTGTGCTGATACTTCAGCACCAACAGATCGAACGCTCGCCTGTCGCCGCGCTGTACGCGCTCAACAAGCTGCTGATCCTCTTCCTGGGTTAGCATGAACACTCCTCAGTGAACTCGAAGGAGCGTTGCCACAGCCATCGTTCAGGCTTGCAACCATAGACTCGGGCTTTGCGCAAAAGTTCTCCCCTCCAAGCAAGTTTCCTGCGGCCTCTGGTCGGCTCGCACGAAAAACACACAGCGCGGTCACGGCCGGCTGCGTCGATAATCGGGTCTCGAATACGCAGGTGTCAGCCCGGATCGAGCTACCGCCCTGCGTCGCCTTGGCATTTGTGGCGTATGGGCAGCCTTCATAGGATTTCCCGGCATGTCGGAAAGTTCCCACGAAGATCACCATCGCTACGCAAGCGCCATTGGAAATCAGGCGCCTGGGGCTGCTATAAAGGCATCCCGGCTATGTTTCACGATAGTTTCACAATGCCATCTGCGCATGACTATTGTGCCGTTCCCCTACCCCAGATTACTAGTGTCCCGACATGAGCCAACAATTCCAACATGATGTCCTGGTGATCGGCAGTGGTGCAGCTGGCCTGAGCCTGGCCCTCAACCTCCCCAGCCACCTGCGTATTGCCATTTTGAGCAAGGGCGACCTGGCCAATGGCTCGACGTTCTGGGCGCAGGGCGGCGTCGCGGCGGTGCTGGACGACACCGATACCGTGCAATCGCATGTCGAGGACACGCTCAATGCCGGCGGCGGCCTGTGCAACGAAGACGCCGTGCGCTTCACCGTCGAGCATAGCCGCGAGGCCATCGAGTGGCTGATCGAGCAAGGCGTGCCTTTTACCCGCGACGAGCATGCCAGCGTCGACGACGGCGGTTTCGAGTTTCACCTGACCCGCGAAGGCGGTCATAGCCACCGACGCATCATCCATGCCGCCGACGCCACTGGCGCGGCGATCTTCACCACCCTGCTGGAACAAGCCCGCAAGCGCCCGAACATTGCCTTGCTGGAACAGCGGGTGGCGGTCGACCTGATCACCGAACGACGCCTGGGCCTGGATGGCCAACGCTGCCTGGGCGCCTACGTGCTTGACCGCAATACCGGCGAGGTCGACACCTTTGGCGCACGCTTCACGGTGCTGGCCACGGGCGGCGCGGCCAAGGTCTATCTGTATACCAGCAATCCCGACGGTGCTTGTGGCGATGGCATCGCCATGGCCTGGCGCGCCGGCTGTCGGGTGGCCAACCTTGAATTCAACCAGTTTCATCCGACCTGCCTGTATCATCCGCAAGCCAAGAGCTTCCTGGTAACCGAGGCCCTGCGCGGCGAAGGCGCCCTGCTGCGACTGCCCAATGGCGAACGCTTCATGCCGCGCTTCGACCCGCGTGAAGAGCTGGCCCCACGCGATATCGTCGCCCGCGCGATCGACCACGAGATGAAGCGCCTGGGCGTGGATTGCGTCTATCTGGACATCACCCACAAGCCGGCTGATTTCATCAAGAGCCACTTCCCCACAGTCTATGAGCGCTGCCTGACCTTCGGCATCGACATTACCCGCCAGCCCATCCCAGTGGTGCCGGCCGCCCACTACACCTGCGGCGGGGTCATGGTCGATGACCGTGGTCATACCGATGTGCCGGGCCTGTACGCCATTGGCGAGACCAGCTTTACCGGCCTGCACGGCGCCAACCGCATGGCCAGCAACTCGCTGTTGGAGTGCTTTGTCTATGGCCGCTCGGCTGCGGCCGACATCGAGGCGCATCTTGAGCAGATCAGCATGCCAACTGCCCTGCCCTGCTGGGATGCCAGCCAGGTCACCGACTCGGACGAGGATGTGATCATTGCCCACAACTGGGACGAGCTGCGCCGGTTCATGTGGGACTATGTGGGGATCGTGCGCACCAACAAGCGCCTGCAGCGGGCGGAGCACCGGGTGCGGTTGCTGCTCGATGAGATCGATGAGTTCTACAGCAACTACAAGGTCAGTCGCGATTTGATCGAGTTGCGTAACCTGGCACAAGTCGCGGAGCTGATGATTCGTTCGGCCATGCAGCGCAAGGAAAGCCGGGGATTGCACTACACCCTGGACTATCCAGGAATGCTGCCCGAGGCGCGTGACACTGTTCTGGACCCACGCTGAAGAAAGACACGCAACGTTATCTGCTGGCTATCGGCGCCCACCGTCTGCGGCTGAACTTCAGCCGCAGACGCAAGCGCCGATGCTGATCCGCCCCCAGCGCGTCTTTGGGGATGCACTGACTTTCACCGATACGCCGTCCTTCGCGCACGAAACGCAACACCACCAGACGCGGCAGGGCAATACTGTCGGGCAATAACCGCACCGGTTGCCAGCCATGAGCACGGCTGAACAGCCGCCAACCCTGCGGATCGCGGCGTAGACCGGTGATAGCCTCGGGGTGCGTCAGAAGAATTCGGCGGGGAATGGCCCAACTGGCGTGGGCCATGCCGATCAACAAAACCACGATTGCCAGCCACCAGGGCAGCGCACTGAGCCAGAGGGCCATGAGCGCCAGCGCCTGGCAGGCCAGAAACGCCGTCAGCAACAGGCGCGAGCCCTGCCAACGGCATTCGAAGTGTTCACTTGGGCTGGACACGGTCCAGGATGATGCGAACCATGCGCTGCAGCTCTGGATCTTCCGATTCGGTGCGCTCCATGAACCAGCCGAACATGTCCTGATCTTCGCAGGAGAGCAGGCGAACATAGAGCTCGCGGTCCACTTCGCTCAGCGTGGGATAGACCTCCTGGGTGAATGGCACCAGCAGCACGTCCAGTTCCAGCATGCCGCGGCGGCTGTGCCAGAAAAGCCGGTTGAGTTCAGTTTGTTCGACCATGGGGCCCTCCTCGAATGGTCGGCCAGTATACAGCGCGGCGAAGCCAGCGGCACAAGGCGTTGGTCTAGTCACCTACCTATTTTGTTACCGGCGTTCTATGATGGCCGCCAGTCTTTAGTAACCGCGATGACCCATGGCCGACTCTGCTTTCTTCTGCCCCCTGTCCCACGAGGGCATTCTCGCCGTCCGCGGCTCCGACGCGGGCAAATTCCTGCAAGGCCAATTGACCTGCAACCTCAACTACCTGAGCCAGGAGCAATCGAGCCTTGGCGCTCGGTGCATGGTCAAAGGCCGCATGCAATCGAGCTTCCGCATCCTGCCCGAGGGCAACGGCTTTTTGCTGGCGATGGCCAGCGGCCTGCTCGAGGCGCAGCTTGCTGACTTGAAAAAGTACGCGGTGTTCTCCAAGGCCAGCCTGAACGACGAAAGCGCGGCCTGGGTTCGCTTTGGTCTTGAACATGGCGACGCGGCCCTGCAAGCCTTGGGGCTGGCAGTGCCTGGCGATGCTGGCGCTACCGTTCGTCATGAGGGCTTGATCGCTATTGCTGTCTCGCCTGGACGCGTGGAGCTCTGGGCACCTGCCGAACAAGCCGCCGCCGTGGGCGAACGACTCGCCGCCAGCTTGCCCGAAGGCACTCTCAACGATTGGCTGCTGGGCCAGATCCGCGCCGGTATCGGCCAGGTCATGGAGCAGACCCGCGAGCTGTTCATCCCGCAGATGATCAACCTGCAGGCTGTCGGCGGCGTGAGCTTCAAGAAAGGCTGCTACACCGGCCAGGAAATCGTCGCCCGCATGCAGTACCTGGGCAAGCTCAAGCGCCGCCAGTATCGCCTGGCCCTGGCCCAGGACGAGATCCCAGCGCCCGGCACCGAAGTGTTTTCGCCCACTCACAGCTCCTCGGTCGGCGAAGTGGTGATCGCCGCGCATGCCCACGCGGGCTGCGAACTGCTGGCCGTGCTGACCGCCGACTCGGTCGAGGACGACAACCTGCACCTGGGCAGCCCAGAAGGCCCGCGTCTGAGCCTGCTGAGCCTGCCTTACGAACTGGACCGCGACCGGGAAATCCAACGCTGACCAGCCCGCCCCGCCTACCCGCGGGGCCGCCCCATTGCGGTAGAGAAATCCATGAACAAGCTGGCCGAGATGGTTCAAGCGCAGTTGCTCGCAGCCATCGACAACGATGACCTGGTCTTGCCGACCCTGCCGGAAGTCGCCCTGAGCATCCGCGAGGCCGCCGAGGACAGCGAAATCAGCGTGGCCGCGTTGAGCAAGGTGATCGGCCGCGACGCCGCGCTGTCGGCGCGCCTGATCAAGGTGGTCAACAGCCCCCTGTTGCGCGCCGCCGTCGAGGTCACCGACCTGCACACCGCGATTACTCGCCTGGGCATCAACTACAGCTGCAACCTGGCCATTGGCCTGGTGATCGAGCAGATCTTCCATGCCCGCTCACCGGCGGTGGAACAGAAGCTGCGTGATATCTGGGCCAATAGCCTGGAAGTGGCAGGCATCAGCTATGAGCTGAGTCGGCGCTACACCCAGCTCAAGCCTGACCAGGCCACCCTTGGCGGCTTAGTGCATCAGATCGGCGCATTGCCGGTGTTGATCTACGCCGAAGAGCACAATGAGCTGTTGTCTGATCCGGTCTGCCTGCATTACGTGATCGAGCAGATTCAACCAGTCTTGGGCGACAAGATTCTCAGCGCCTGGGAGTTTCCCGAGCAGCTGGTCAAGCTGCCGAGCGAAGTTCAGGACCTGGACCGGCGCACGGACAAGGTCGACTACATCGACATCGTGCAGATCGCCCGCTGCCTGAGCCAACGCGGCCGCAGCCGCCCCCTGGCCGCCCTGCCCGCTTATCGGCACCTGGGGCTGCCTTATGGGACTGAGTTGGATGTGGCGGATCTGCTTGAGGCGCGGAGTATGTTGCGCTAACGCCGCAGAATTGGCTCGTGGGAGCGGGCTTGCCCCGCGATAGTGCTCGGCAAGGCCATGTGGAGGCCCATTATGGCTATCGCGGGGCAAGCCCGCTCCCACGAGACCGTGTCGCATCTAGTCGGCAATGAAGCTCACCCGCACCTTCAAGCCGCCATTCTCGCCATCGTGCAAACTGATCTGGGCCAAATGTGCACGACAGATCTCGCCAACGATCGCCAAGCCCAGGCCACTGCCCTGCGCGCTGCGCCGATAGAAGCGCTCGAACACTCGCTCGCGCTCGTCCTCGGGTATCCCCGGGCCATCGTCCTCGACTTCCAGAACCGCCGGCGCCAGCACCCGCAGGATCACGTTGCCACCTGCAGGTGTATGAGCCAGGGCGTTGTCGACCAGATTGCTCAACAGTTCGTTGAGCAGGGTTGGCTCCCCCTTGAGCCACACAGGCGACTCGGCCTCCAGCGCTAGCGACACACCCCGTGCATGGGCCAGCGGCGCCATGGCCATACCCAAGTCGCGCGCCAACTGACTCAGGTCCAAGCGCTGGGCACCGCCCTCGGCAATCGCCCGCGCGCCATTCTCCACCCGCGCCAGGGATAACAGCTGGTTGGCCAAGTGGGTCAGCCGGTCAGTGCCTTGTGCGGCAGACTCCAGGGTCTGGCGCCATTCCTGCGGCTCGTGCGAACGCAGCCCCAATTCGACCCGCGCCTTGAGCGCCGCCAACGGCGTGCGCAACTCATGGGCGGCATCGGCGATAAATTGTGCCTGACGCTCGAACTGGCCGCGCAGACGCTCGGTAAAGTGATTGAGCGCTCGCACCAACGGACCTAGCTCGCGCTGCACCTGAACCACCGGCAACGCCCGCAGGTCATCAGGCTGACGCTCTTCCACCGCCGTGCGCAAGCGCTCCAGCGGGCGCAGCGCGGCGCTGATGGCAAACCAGACCATCACCAATGCGCCCAACGCCAGCATCCCCAAGCGCAGCAGGGTGTCGGCCATCAACCCGCGCGCCATACTCACCCGCGCCTCTTCGGTCTCGGCCACCCGAATCTCGGCCATGCCATTCATGTTCGGCTCGCTGACCGGCTTGAGCAGGCTGACCACGCGCACGTCCTGGCCGAGGTAGGTGGCGTTGTAGAAGCGCGCCAGGGCTGGATAGTCGTCCGTGCGTGGGGTGCCGGGGGGCGGTGGCGGCAGGTTCTCGTAGCCGGAGATCAGCCGCTGGTGAATATCCAACACTTGGTAGTAGATGCGTCCGGCGCTGTCATAGGCAAAGGTGTCCAGAGCCACGTAAGGCACATCGGCGCTCAAGGTGCCGTCACGCTGCGACAGGCCCGCAGCGATAGTGCGCGCCGAAGCCAGCAAGGTTCGGTCATAGGCGGTGTCGGCGGCTTCACGACCGTTCCAGTAGGCGCTCAGGCCGCTGGCCAGCATCAGTACCACCAGCAGCAACGCCAGGTTGGCCAGCAGGCGCCCGCGCAGGCTGGTGCTGTCACGCATCGCGGTGCTCGAGCAGATAGCCAAGGCCACGGAAGGTCACGATCGCCACCGGATGGCCATCGAGCTTCTTGCGCAGGCGGTGGATGTAGATTTCGATGGCGTCGGGGCTGGCGTCCTCATCCAGACCGAACACTTGGGCGGCCACCTGTTCTTTGCTCATCACCCGGCCCGGCCGGGCGATCAGCGCTTCGAGCACACCCTGCTCACGCGACGTCAGCGCCAGGTGCTCTTCACCCAAGCTGAAGCGGCGGGTATCCAGGTCGTACACCAGCGGGCCGCAACGTTGTTGGCGCTCGCCGCCCAACACACTGCGGCGCAGTAGCGCCTTGACCCGCGCCTCAAGCTCGGTGAGCTCGAACGGCTTGGCCAGGTAGTCGTCAGCGCCCAGGTTCAGCCCATGGACCCGATCCTTGACGTCACTGCGCGCGGTGAGCATCAGCACCGGCAGGGTTTTGCCGCGCGCACGCAAGCGGGCCAGCACCTCGAAGCCGTCCATGCGCGGCAAGCCGACGTCGAGCACAGCCACCGCGTACTCCTCGCTGGCCAAGGCCAGGTCGGCGGCGATGCCGTCGTGCAGCACGTCCACGGTCAGCCCATGGCTCTTGAGCGCCTGGGCCACGCTTTCGGCCAGTTGCAGGTGGTCTTCGACCAGCAGCACTCGCATCGGTTTTCTCCCTGCTTGGTTAGGTCGGGTGGCGCGGAGTGTACCGCCGTCATCGAGACTGTGAAGCCCCCGAGCGTTTCCTTTCACCCTGAAAGGTTAGCGAAAGGTTGGTTACCTAGCATCGCACCACGGTCGCTCCATGCGCCGACTATAAGCACCAGCAAGGTGCAAACCGATAAGAACAATAAACGGAGTTATCCTCGATGCTGCAAGCACAGCCGCAGGCGTTCGCGCCCACCCGTTCCCTTCGCACCCGTCCGTCTGCCCTCGCCAGCGCCTTTGCGCTTGCCGGTGTCGCACCTGTCAGCCAGGCCGCATTCTTCGAAGACAGCAGCGCCACCTTCGAAACCCGCAACATGTACTTCAATCGCGACTTCCGTGACGGCACCAGCAGCCAGCAGTCCAAGCGCGACGAGTGGGCCCAGGGCTTCATGCTCAACTTCGAGTCCGGCTACACCGAAGGTACCGTCGGCTTTGGCCTGGACGCGCTGGGCATGGTCGGCATCAAGCTCGACTCCAGTAAAGACCGCACCGACACCGGCCTGCTGCCGACCCATGATGACGGCAAGGCTGCCGATGAGTATTCCAAGCTGGGCCTGACCGGCAAGGTCAAGGTGTCGAAGACCGAGCTGAAGGTCGGCTCGCTGATCCCGGAACTGCCGACCCTGCAGCCCAACGATGGCCGCATCCTGCCGCAAACCTTCCAGGGCGGCCTGCTGACTTCCAACGAAATCAGCAACCTGACCATCACCGGTGGACGTCTGGAAAAAGCCAAGGACCGCAACGACACCAACTGGGAAGACATCGCCCTCAACAACAAGAACGGCCGTTTCGGTGGCACCTTCGCCGCCGACAACTACGACCTGGCCGGCCTTGACTACAAGTTCAGCGAGCGCATCACCGGCAGCTACCACGTCGCCCAACTCGACGATATCTATCGCCAGCACTTCGTCGGCATGGTCGCCACCCAGCCTTGGGGCCCAGGCACCTTCGGCGCCGACCTGCGCCTGGCGATCAGCGACGACCAAGGCCAGGCCCGCGCCGGCAAGATCGACAACACCACTGCCAACGGCATGCTCAGCTACGCCCTGGGCGGGCACAAGGTCAGTGGCGCCTACCAGCACCTGTCCGGCGACAGCGCCTTCCCCTATGTCGATGGCGCCGACCCGTACCTGGTCAACTTCGTCCAGATCAACGACTTCGCCGGGGCTGACGAGCACTCCTGGCAACTGCGCTACGACTACAACTTCGCCTCCTTAGGCATTCCCGGCCTGACCTTCATGACCCGTTACATCAGCGGCGACAACGTCAGCCGCGCCGATGGCAGCGAGGGCAAGGAGTGGGAACGCAACACCGAGTTCAAGTACGTGGTACAAAGCGGCCCGTTGAAAAACGTCGCCGTGCGCCTGCGAAACGCCACCTTCCGCTCCAACTTTGCCCGCGACGCCGACGAAGTGCGGCTGCTGGTGAGCTACAGCGTGGCGCTGTGGTAACCCAATAACAACAATGCTCACGGAGATAGACGATGACCTTTTCACTGCGCCGCCTCGTCCTCGCCACTGGCTGCCTGCTACTCGCTGGCAACGCCCTGGCCGCTGAACCGAAACGCCCCGAATGTATCGCCCCGGCCTCCCCTGGCGGCGGCTTCGACCTGACCTGCAAGCTGGTGCAAAGCGCCTTGGTCAACGAGAAGATCCTCAGTAAACCCATGCGCGTCACCTACATGCCTGGCGGTGTCGGTGCGGTGGCCTACAACGCCGTAGTCGCCCAGCGCCCGGGCGATGCCGGCACCCTGGTGGCCTGGTCCAGTGGCTCGTTGCTCAACCTGGCCCAAGGCAAGTTTGGCCGCTTCGACGAGAACGCGGTGAAATGGCTGGCGGCGGTGGGCACCAGCTATGGCGCCATCGCGGTGAAAAACGATTCGCCCTACAAGAACCTCGACGATTTGGTCGCGGCGTTGAAGAAAGATCCGAGCAAAGTGGTGATCGGCTCCGGCGGCACCGTCGGCAGCCAGGACTGGATGCAAACCGCGCTGATCGCCAAGGCCGCCGGGATCAACCCGCGCGACCTGCGCTACGTAGCCCTGGAAGGCGGCGGCGAAATCGCCACCGCACTACTCGGCGGGCACATTCAGGTCGGCTCCACCGACATTTCCGACTCGATGCCGCACATCCAGAGCGGCAACATGCGCATCCTTGCGGTGTTCTCCGAGAACCGCCTGGACGAGCCCGAAATGAAGAACATCCCCACCGCCAAGGAACAGGGCTACGACATTGTCTGGCCGGTAGTACGCGGCTTCTACCTGGGGCCAAAGGTCAGCGATGAAGACTACGCCTGGTGGAAAGCCTCGTTCGACACGCTGCTCAAGTCCGAAGAGTTCGCCAAGCTGCGTGACCAGCGTGAACTGTTCCCGTTCGCCATGACCGGTGAAGAGCTCGATGGCTATGTGAAGAAGCAGGTTGCTGACTACAAAGCACTGGCCCGGGAATTTGGGTTGATCCAGTAAATGAACCTGCTGGGTGCCTTTGCTTAAGACCGGTATTAGCCGCTTTCGGGCTGCTATGCAGCCCTTCGCGGGCAAGCTCGCTCCCACAGTTCTTCAGACCGACGCGGTCCCTGTGGGAGCGGGCTTGCCCGCGAAGAGCCGCACAGCGGCTCCAGAACCTCAGCAGCAACCCGCCCTAAAGCCCGGCACCGTGCCCCAATACCCGTATCGAGGATTCCTTGATGATCCTGCAACGCCTGTTCGCCCTGATTCTGCTGGCGCTCTGCGCCGCTCTGGCAGTGATGGCCTGGCCTTACCAGGCCGCGTTTTCCTATGAACCGGTAGGCCCACGCGCCTATCCCTTGCTGATGCTCGGCCTGATGAGCCTGGGCCTGCTGTACCTGGCCTTTCGCCCCACGCCCATCGTGCACAAGGACGACGAGCCCCCACTGGACCGCGAAACCCTGCTCAAGATCACCGCCTGCGTGGGCCTGCTGATCGTCTTCGCCAGCACCTTCGAGGCCCTGGGCTTCGTGCTCAGCGCAATCCTGGTCGGCGTGCCGATGGCCCGCCTGTACGGCGGCCGCTGGCTGCACAGCGCGATCGTCGTGGTGGGCATGAGCCTGTTCCTCTACTGGCTGTTCGACCGCGTGATGGACGTGCCCCTGCCCCTTGGCCTGCTTGACGTTCTGGAGAACTGACACATGGATACCTTGAGCTACCTCGGCCAGGGCTTCGGCGTCGCCCTGAGCCCGTACAACCTGGTTACCGCCCTGACCGGCACCCTGATCGGCACCGTGGTCGGCCTGCTGCCGGGCCTGGGGCCAATCAATGGCGTGGCGTTGCTGATCCCGATTGCCTTTGCCCTCGGCCTGCCACCGGAGTCGGCGCTGATCCTGCTGGCGGCGGTGTACCTGGGCTGCGAATACGGCGGACGCATCAGCTCGATCCTGCTGAACATCCCCGGTGAAGCCTCAACCGTGATGACCACCCTCGACGGCTACCCGATGGCCCGCCAAGGCCTGGCTGGGGTGGCCTTGTCGCTGTCGGCCTGGAGTTCGTTCATCGGCGCTTTCATCGCCACCTGTGGCATGGTCCTGTTCGCGCCGCTGCTGGCGAAATGGGCGATCGCTTTCGGCCCGGCCGAATACTTCGTGTTGATGGTATTTGCCATCGTCGCCCTCGGCGGCATGGCCGGCGACAAACCGCTGAAGACCTTTATCGCCGCACTGATCGGCCTGTTCCTGTCGGCGGTCGGCATCGACGCCAACAGCGGCGTGTACCGCTTCACCGGTGACAGCGTGCACCTGGCCGACGGCATTCAGTTCGTGGTCTTGGTGCTTGGCTTGTTCTCCATCAGCGAAATCCTTCTGCTGCTGGAAAAAACCCACCATGGCCACCAAGCGGTCAAGGCCACCGGGCGCATGCTGTTCAACTTCAAGGAAGCGGCTTCGGTGTTCGTGGTCAACATCCGCTGCGGCCTGCTTGGCTTCATCATGGGTGTGTTGCCGGGTGCCGGCGCGACCCTGGCCAGCGCGGTTGCCTACATGACCGAGAAAAAGATCGCTGGCGCCAAGGGTAATTTCGGCAAGGGCGATGCCCGAGGCCTGGCGGCCCCGGAAACCGCCATCGGCGCCTCCTGCTGCGGCGCCCTGGTACCCATGCTGACCCTCGGGGTGCCCGGCTCGGGCACCACAGCGGTGATGATCGGCGCGCTGACCCTGTACAACATCACCCCAGGCCCGATGCTGTTCGAACAGCAGCCGGACATCGTCTGGGGCCTGATCGCGTCGTTGTTCATCGCCAACATCATGCTGGTGATCCTCAACATCCCGATGATCCGCATCTTCACCCGCATCCTTGCCGTGCCGAACTGGGCGCTGGTGCCAGTGATCGCCATCATCACCGCGATCGGCGTATACGCCGTGCATGCCACTACCTTCGACCTGTTCCTGATGGTCGGCATCGGCATCATGGGCTATATCCTGCGCAAGCTGGATTTCCCGCTGTCGCCGATCCTGCTCGGCTTCATTCTCGGTGGTTTGATGGAGCAGAACCTGCGTCGCGCCCTGTCGATCTCCAACGGTGAGCTGGGTATTCTCTGGTCGAGCCCGATCAGCATGGGCGTGTGGGTGCTGACCATTTGCATGCTGAGCCTGCCGCTGCTGCGCATCTGGCGCCGCCGCAGCCTGCAACGTCGGGCCGTGGCGGATGCCTGATCGGTCGTTGCCGCTGTTCTGGGCCACCGGGCTGGTCGGGCTGGCGGGCGGGTATCTCGCCAGCCTGGTCGGCTGGCCTTTGCCATGGATGGTCGGCTCGTTACTGGCGATCATCCTGGTGCGCTGCCTGACGCCCTGGCAGCTGACGGAGATCCCCAACGGGCGCAAATGCGGCCAATGGATCATTGGCGTCGGCATTGGCCTGCACTTCACCCCGGCGGTGATCGAGCAGGTGGCCGGGCATTTCACGTTGATCGTGTTTGGCGCGCTGTTCACTACAGTGTCGAGCGTGATCGGCGTGTGGCTGCTGCGGCGCACTGGCGAGGACCGCGCAACGGCGTTTTTCGCCAGCATGCCAGGCGGTTCGGGCGAGATGGTCAACCTCGGCGCGCGCAATGGCGCGGTACTCAGCCAAGTAGCTGCGGCGCAAAGCCTGCGGGTGCTGGCGGTGGTGTTGTGCGTGCCGGCGCTGTTCAAATTTCTAGTGGGCGATGGCGTGCCGCTGAATCACGCCAGCAGTGTTAGCTGGGGCTGGCTGGCGTTGATCGCACCGCTGGCCGTGCTGGTGGCGCTGGGTTGGCAGCGCCTGCGCCAGCCCAACCCCTGGTTGTTCGGGCCATTGTTGGTGGCGGCCTGCGTGAGCCTTGCCGGCAACCTGCAAATCGCCCTGCCCAATGGCGCCAGCCAGATTGGCCAGTGGTTGATCGGCAGCGGCCTGGCCTGCCATTTCAACCGGGCGTTCTTTCGCCGTGCCCCCTCGTTTTTGGGTCGTACTTTGGTTGCCACCGCATTGAGCATGCTGATTGCCGCCAGCGCCGCCTGGGCGTTGAGCAGCCTTACCCATCTGGACTTGCGCTCACTGACGCTGGGCATGATGCCTGGCGGCATCGCCGAAATGAGCCTGACGGCCGAGACCTTGCAACTGTCGGTGCCGCTGGTGACAGCGATGCAGGTCATGCGTTTGCTGTTCGTGCTGTTTTTGGCGGAGCCGTTGTTTCAGCGTTGGAGTGCCAGCCGCCAAAAGTAACGAGCTCAATACTCAGGAACATATAACGCCTTCTCGCACCACCCGGCTGTACCTTACAAGGCAGGGCTCGGAGCGGATCACCGCTCCATTTCCTTGGGTGACGATAAAGCTGCTGACAAAGCTGCCGCTAGGCAACGGCACGGCAGGAGTGGGTTGCTGGGCCCTGTTGTAAAACATGATCTGGTTGTAGTCGACAGTATGGAAAAACCGGCCCGCACTGGCCTCGCTTGTCGTCACTGTATGAGGGGCACAATACTGCTGATCGACCAACGCTGTACCCAGGCTACCGGCAGAGTACTGAAAAATGATGGTAACCCTGTCGTTCTCGGCCAGCCTGGGCTCGATGATTTCGAGCCTAATGCCATCCCAAGGCCTGGTAATGCAGTTAAGGACACCCGTTCGTGCCACAGCAGTACCCGGTCGTTGGTTTTGTAGTTGATTGTTGAGAATAGCAACGTACCTGACGAACGCAGCGATGTTGACCCTGATCGTGGTGGGGGGTGAGCGTTGAAAGTTGCCTGCATGGGTCGCAGTGGCATCAGGATAGATTTCATAAAAAATCTGCTTCTGCCCATTACCTTGCGCAAGCAAAATTGCATTGGGCAGCGTCACGACAGCAGTGCCGCCTGGGGTTTCAGTGCCAACCAGTGTACGCACTTGTGCCGCGAGCAACTCCACCCCGTCGTAGAAGAACCTTACGAAGTGACCGGCCGCCAGCCCTTGGTAGAAGGTGAAAGTAATATCAGCATTTGCACCGCCAGCCACATCGCGCTCGGTAATTTCATTAACCGTTGGCGAAATACGACCTCGAACTGAAACTGGGGTAAGGCTGGGGTTGACCGGTCCTCGATCAACGGGTACTGGGCCCACTGTGCGAAGATCCAGTGGCACGACCGCACGCGGTGAAGTCCCACGTGGCGTACCGTCTCGATACCATACGTATTCAACATGCAGCGTGTATGCGGACTGGCCGAAAAGCAGGGGTACCGCCAGATCTTCCCACTGCGCCGTTACGCTACGTGGATCGGCTGCGTAGAGCACCGTGAGGGTTACCACATTGCCCATGTCGCCGGCAGATGCGGGATCGATGAGACGGAGCAGGCGCACCTCTATACGATCAGTTGCCTGTGCACCTGCAATATCCGGTACTCGGATCTCCAGCCCATTACGGGCTATTACCCGGTCCACCCTAGCCACAGCAATTATGGGCGCGAGCAAGCCTCCCCCAGGAGCCAAGCGCAGCTCGACCCTACGTGGCCTGGAGAGCGTTGATCGCCAGGCACCTCTACGCACCAACTGATACTGCAGATCCCATAGGCCGGTGCCCAAGCTGAGCAGTCGTTCTGCGGGTATACCCACGTCATTCGGCCGGGGCCCGGGCCGACCTAGGTTGTCAATTGGCCAGAACACCACCGAATAAAGTACGTTTGCTCCGACCAGGATCACCAGGATATCGCCTGGCAAGGCGCTGCTGGCCAGGGGTACAGCAAACCTGATAACCGGCTGCGGATCTTGTGGCCGTTCCAGATCAGCGCGGGTCAGGACAAGCGGCTCTACAAAGCCGACCGGTACGCCTAAGGCAAGGGGTATGACCTCAATGGAAGACGCGGCCTTGCTGCGACATATCCTTGGCATTGGCGTACTCGCTTGTTTTACGCAACGGGCGCTGGTGCATCTGGGGCAAACTGTGAATGACATCCTCAGGGGAGACGACTGGGTTGCTAGCGGCAATACCGCAATCGATGAATTTTGCGCGAATCGCCACCAGTGCGAAACTGGCAGAACTGCTAGGTAGTGCTTCAGCCCAAGCTAATCCCAAGAATTGACACCCCATAAAAAAGGAAGCCGAAGCTTCCTTTTCTCTAACCGCGCTCATCAGAAATCGTAGCGCACACCCAGGTTCACCCCGTAAGGCTGCTCGATGTGCTTACCATTGCTGTACTCCACATCCGCATGCACACGCAACTGCTTGGACAGCGCCAGCGACACCCCCGCCCCCAGCTCAGCACGAGAACCGGACAAGTCATTGTTGAACACGTTATTGTTCACCTGTACTTCGTTGCGCTTGACGAACTCGTGGGCGAAAGCGGCCTTGACGTAAGGCTGGAGCATGCCGCCGCCATCGAGCGGGATGGTCTTGCCGACAGTGGTGCCGACCTTGCCCAGCAGCGACCTGGCAGTATCACCTTCGGCGCGCAGACCGTTGTCGAAGCTGTAGTCCTTGCCAGCTACCACGGCTGTGGCCACCTGGGCGAACGGCTCGATGAAGTAGCCATCGTTGAGCTTGATGTGCTTACCGGCCTCAACCGAGCCACTCAGGCCGTGGGTGTCATAGTCGCCCTTGGTCCGGGTCGAGTCGCTCAGGCCGACCTTGGCGTTGTTCTGGTAGCGGTTGTACTTGACCACGGTATCGACGTAGTAACCGGTCTCACGGTCCAGCCAGGTGGCGTAACCGCCCAGGTAGTAGCTGTCGACCCGGCCGGAGGTGCCATAGTCGAGGTTCAGGTCCGAGCGGCTGGTACCACCCAGCACACCCACCAGCCAGTCGGTCTCGGCCACCTGCATGTCGGCGCCCAGGCTCAGGCCATGTTGGTTTTGCTGATAGCCAGCACCCGATGACGCGCCGCTGACGTTGTACTTGTTGCCATAGGCGCGCATCCACAAGCCGGCATCGCGGCCTTCGCTGTAGCGCAGCTCACCCATGCGGCTGCGCAGCGAGCTCAGTTCACCATAGGCCACCGTGATCGGGGTATTGAACAGGGCCATCACCGAACGGGTCATCGGCGAGATGGTGCGGGTCTCGCGGTTGAGTACCCAGTCGTTGTTTTCATCCTTGGTCATTTCATAGGAGTAGGCGCCTACATCCACTCGGTCGCGGTCGTTGAGCAGGTGGAACTGAGCTGTGCCATCTTGCGTTTGCACCAGGCGCATCGACTCCACAGTGGCCTCATTGCCGCTGCTGGCGACCAGCAAGCCATGATTGCCGCTGGAGCTGCCGGTAACGATCAGTTGATCGGTTTCACCGCTGATAAAATCACTGCCCATGACGAACGTGCCGTTGCCGGACAGGTTGTTCACCGTCAGTTCATGGAAACTTGAGGTATCGCCGAACGTCACTTGGCCGCCGTTCAAGGCCAGGTCACCGACGCTGCTGTTTCCGTTCAGGGTCCAGTTCGAGCCGCTGGCAACGTTAGCGTTGCGCACGTTGTTCAGCGTACCCAGCAAGGTCGAGTTATTGACCAAGCTGACGTCAGCAATTGCGTCGGAGGCGGCGGTGACGTTACCGGTCATCTGGCCCTGGTCCAGTGCAAGGCTGAGCGAGCCGGTGTTGGTAACCGTGGCATTGCCCGTCAACGCCGCCTGGTTGAAGGACGCAGTAGTGGTGCCGGCCGAATCGATGTTGCCCTGCATGGCGCCGCCGTTGAAGGACAGATTGAGCTTGCCTGCATCGGCGACCACGGCATTACCGGTCAACGTCGCTTGACTGAAGGTGCTCGTAGCAGCGCCTGCCGACTGAATATCGCCGGCCATGCTGCCGCCATTGAGGGTCAGATCAAGGGTGCCGGTGTCAGTGACGATCGCGTTGCCGGTCAGTGCTGATTGGCTGAGGTTCGCTGTGACAGTACCGGCAGACTCGATGTTGCCGTTCATGCGTCCATCAGTCATGTTCAGGTTGAGCGTACCGCCGGTAGCGGCCACGGCATCGCCGGTAAGCGTCGCTTGATTGAAGGTAGCTGTGGCAGTGCCGGCAGACTCGATATCGCCAGCCATGCTGCCGCCGTTCAAGCTCAAGCCAAGCGTGCCGCCGTTGACGACCGTGGCATTACCGGTCAAGGCCGTTCGCGTGAGGTCGACCGTTGCACTGCCAGCGGAGTCGATGTTGCCGTCCATGCGCCCATCAGTCATGGTCATATTGAGCGTACCACCGGTAGCGGCAAGGGCATTGCCGCTCAGCGTCGCTTGATTGAACGTAGCCGAGGCCGTGCCGGCAGACTCGATATCGCCAGTCATGCTGCCACCGCTCACAGTCATGCCAAGCGTGCCGCCGTTGGCGACTGTGGCGTTGCCCATCAACGCAGTTCGCGCGAGGTCAACCGTTGCGCTACCAGCGGAGTCGATGTTGCCATCCATGCGCCCATCGGTCATGGTCAGGTTGAGCGTACCACCGGTAGCAGCAACGGCATCGCCGGTCAGGGTCGATTGATTGAAGGTGGCCGTGGCATTGCCAGCAGACTCGATATTGCCGGTCATACTGCCTTCGCTGAATGACAAATTCAGCGTACCGGTATCGGTAACCACAGCGTTACCGGTCATGTTCGACTGTTCGAAACTCACCACTGCAGCACCGGCAGAATCAATGTTGCCGTTCATGGCCGCGGTGTCAGTGAACCTAGCGGAGGCATCGCCCAGTTCTCTGACATTCAGATTGCCGTTGAGCGTCGACTGATCGAGTGACGCATCGAGCGTCCCCGCAATCTGAAGATGGCCATCGATCTGTGAATTGTCGAAAAGCAGGTCGCCGAGGGCTTGCTCAGCAACCGTGACGCCGCCTACCAGCCGAGAGTCTTCCACTACAGCGGCAAGGTTACTGGTACGCTCCAGGTCAAGTGCGACGCCATTGTTACCGGTCAACGTCGAGCCATTGCTCACTTGCAGGGTGGCCTCGGTGCCCCCTCCCACCGCGATTGCCGGGCCATTTACGCCTACCACGTGGGAATTATCCAGCGTCAGTGCTGGCACGTTGACTGTCGGACTCTCTTGCGCCATGCGGATGCCTGCAGTTTGGCCAGTGATGACACTGTTATCAGTGACATTGGCGCTGCCTGCGAGCAGTCGCAGCCCCACCCCGTTGGGTCTGGTTGCCGTGATCTGTGAGCGCTGAATGATTAACTGACTGCGGTTAGACGCTTGTGCGCCGGCAAAACCGCCACTGATTTGACTGTCGCTTATGCGGGCGATGGAGCCGACGGTCAAGCGCCCCAATAAAAGCCCCGTCTGAGTGGCCGACGTGATGTTAGCGTTGCCAATAGTCGCTTGACTGTCCACGAGTCTGATAGCGTTAGAAGTCGGCGCCGTCGTCGTGCCGCTAAGAATGTTCAATGTAGATTGAGAGGATTGTATTGCCCCTGTCTGCGCACCATCGACCGTCAATACCGAAGCGGCATTCAAGCTGTAGGTATCCAGAGGAGTGGTCGCATCAATAGTCAGGCTCTGCCCAGTTAGATCCCGTGCATGCAGGGGGCTGGCAGCCAATGTCAGTAAACTGATAACACCAGCGAGGGACAAGGCAATTTGTTTTTCCGGGCGAGTTCGGCAGTTTCGCATCTTCGAGCTCCAATTCGGGCATGAGATGTACAGAAGGCGCGACTGTCGCGCGCTCCAATGAATAAGCGCCGGCAATTTATTCTTTTGGATGGCCCTTTTCTGTAGGAAAACTCAACAGCCGCATGAGTTCTTTCCTACAAGAATTGTCTCTAATCACGAAAACTAGCGCCGCGGTGGCTATCACAACCACCGCGGCAGTTTCAACACTTACAGGGCAGGCCCACAGACTGTATCGGTCTGCAGCCTGCTGTACCGAACAAGGCAGTCAGCGGTACTACCGAAGCCTCCGTCAGCTTTCGTCACGGTGAAACTGCTGACGAAACTACCGCTGGCAAGTGCCGGCGTTGGCCCACTGCCGACGTTGTAGAACATGATCTGGCTATACGGCACGCTGTGAAGCAGGCGGCGATTATTCACGTCAGCTTGAGTGACATCATGATCGAAGGTGTAGTGTTGATTGACCAAGGCAGTACCCAGGGCATTACTGGAGTAGGTCAGGGTAATCGTAACGATGTCACCGACAACTAAAGTGGGCTCGATAATTTCAAGATTGATACCAAGCCACGGCTGCGCCCCGCAGTTGATGATACCGGTTTGCTTAACGGGTGCACCTGGGCGACGGTTCTGCTGCTGTATGACCTGCCCGTTAGCTACGCGAGTGTCGGCCACAGCGGTATATCTAACGAACGACGTTAGCGCCAAGGTAACGAATTGAACCCTGACATCAGTCGTCGGCGAACGCTGGAAGTTATTCGCGTTGGCCGCTGTGTCATCTGCATACACTTCATAGTAGATAGGCTTGCGCCCATTGCCGCGCGCCGTGATCACAGCTTCCGGCAACGGCACGGTAACCGTGGTTCCTGCAGTCTCGTTGCCAACCAGTACAAGTTCAGCGACTTGATCAGCTGCCGTGCCACCATCGTAGAAGAACCTGACCACATGACCGGCAGCCAGTCCTTGATAGTAGGTGAACGTGATGACGCCATCCTGGCCTGTATCACGACTATCGATCAAGTTGTCGGTCTGTGAAGCAGGACCCCGTACGACAACCGGCGTAAGCGCTGTATTCACAGGGCCTTCGTCAATCGGTACTGGACCCACCGTGCGCAGATCCAAAGGCACGATGGCGCGAGGCGAGATACCGAGATCGGCGGTCCCTCGGCGCAAGGTATATTCCACATTCAGATCATAGAAGGACTGACCGCCAAATCTAGGCACTGCCAGATCATCCCAACTGGCGATGACGGTGCGAGGGTTACTACCGTATGTGAACGCCGGCAGCGTCACGACATTACCGGTATCTCCTGGGGGGTTGGCAGCAATGGGACGGATCAGGCGCATTTCGATCAGGTCGCCGGGCTGTGCATTGGTAATATCCGGCACCCGGATAGGCAGCCCAGCGCGGGCAATCACGCGATCCACGCGCGCAGCGGTAATGACTGGCGCAGGCAATACCCCTGGTACAGCATCCAGCCGTAGGGTGACCTGAAGAGACTGGGAGCGACCCGATCCCCAACCGGCACGATCGATCAACTCATATTCCAATTCCTTTGGCCCCTCTCCCAGCGCAAGAAGCGCAGTGGAGGGAATGGCCACAGTAGCGTTGGGAGCAAGGGCAGGAAGGGGCAGGGGTTGAGCCTGGTCATCAATTGGCCACATCACGGCCTCATGCACGATAACCCCACCGGCCCTGACCACAATTCGATCACCAGGCCACGCGCCAGTGGCCAGCGGTACCGGAAACTCAATGAGCGGATTACTCTCAAGCAGCGCCCTGGTCAACACGACCGGGGCGGTGATACCGGCAGGTGTGGTCGGGATACCTAGCGGACCCGGTGTTGAGCGAAAGGACGGCGGAGTCGCATCTACGAACAACGGCTGCAGGGGCGACATCGCTTGGTTGTCAACACTTTCGTTAGTGACGATGTAGAAAATGTTGTTAGTCCGATCCGGGTCAAGCCAGCGGATGAACTCTGGAGTAAGCGTGAACGTGTACTCGGTAGGACTGGTAGCCGTAGTGGTTTCAAACGGCGTGCTGAACAAAAAATCGCCGTAGAGAATATTGTTGGCCGGATTATTTCGATCCTGCCGCCCGAAGATAATAACGTCATTAGTGCCGGCATAATCCGCAGCTTCCGTATCCGGCACCGTCGATGCCCAACGCGGCACGGTAATAGAAATCAAACTATTTCCGCTACTATCAGCATCTTCCCAAGCCGCAGCGGGAACGGTATTGGGCCGCGCATCATCAACATCTGGCAAGGTATTACTTATGGTAAAACTCGCCGCCGCAAGGATAGAAACGTCCTCTGGCGCACCCATATTGGCTGCGAGCCGAGTCCGCGCTTTAGGTTTTGCACCCGGCTTCAATAGTTTTTCATTTGCTTCTCCTCGAAGCGCTGACATTTCTTCAGCTTCTAGTCGCTGCTCTTCCAGAGTACGCTCATTCACACTGAGCGACAGATCCTTCTGCACCTGTCCGATCGGCGCAACAAAATCGCCAGATTCAATGATCACCAGTGCGCCATTATCGGTGGAGTCTTTCTCTTGAATAGTCATTGTCTCTATCCCTAATCTGCTAGCCGGAGTGTAATTATCCCTACCACTGAACGCTCTACTACAACTACTCATCTTCTTTGAACACTGTAATTATCTTTCTGACATGGCCATGCGCCCTTCTCTGCTGGTCTGGGCAGATATCGATAGGTGCTACTGCATGTCATGAAACGTCTGTAACTTAGATCAACACTAAATTGCTAACTGCCAAGCAGTGTTAAACCCTCACATCACCCGTTGGGGTACAGACCACAAAGCTTGCTCGCTGGAGATCGATGGGCACCCAGGACAGTGGCGCTTCAACGGTTCGGCCATCTGGCTTGGTCAACCGATAGCCGATCCTCGCGTAGCCCGTGTAAACCCTCCCGGCTGCGGCGAACACATCAAAGATCAGCCTATTGAACTCGTTCATCTGCAAGGTCTGCGCACCCGCCTGGGTGACCACTATTGGCGCAAGATATTCGGGGGCTGGCATAAGCGGCTGGGAAGCCACTCCATCGCTCTGCGTGCGGAACAACTGCCAACGCAGCTCCAGACGGTCATTCACCTGAATGTCCGCGTGCTGCGCAACGGTCATCGTTATGCCTAGCCAGGGTTGCGTGGCACAGTTGAGAATGGGTTGGAAAGGCGTCAGTCGTGGTCTGGTCACCGTCAATCGAGTCAGTTGTGCCGTGTCGACTCTGACCGACGTCGGGTTGGCTCGTTGTCGGTTGCCGCCTATCGCCGTTCGGTAGAACACCTGCACGGCAGGGCCATCACCGCCTTGCCTGATCACCTCGTAAGGCACCGGGGAAAAGGTAACCCTCTGTCGCGGCGGTTCATTACCGGTCACCTGGTAAGTCGCAACCACCTGTGGCAAGTTCCCCCAATGCAGCTCAAGCACCTCACCGGCGCGGGGGCTTGGGTAAAGCTCAACATCGACCATGACCGCCACACCGACATCCGCAAGCCCGAGGACGTTATCCGCCGTGCGCCCCCTCACCACCACGGGAGCAAGCTGTGGGTTGACCTCTCCGGGCCCCTGCGGATCAGGCCCTGCCACGCGCAAGTCGACGTTCACCTGGATGACAGGTGAAGCCTGCCTTCCCGCATTTTGCACCAGCTCATAGCGCACTGACCGCAGCACTGGGCCAACGAAACCATCGGCTGTGATCGTCGCCCAAGGCACGATCACAGTGGCAGGCCACTGCGGGGTTGCAGGTACTGGCCATAGCGCCAGCGGGCGATCATTCCAATAGACCTGAATGCTATCGCCGGCAAGCGCCTGGGTGATTTGCGGGACTTCAACAGTTACCAACCCACGCGCCTCCTGCAGGTCGATCAAACCATCGCTAGCTAACGGTACGACTGGAGCAGGCAGCACTGGGCCGACAGTCAAACGTATCTCGACGTCCCGCGAGGTCGATTCACGACCGACGTTGCCCGAACGGTCAAGCAACTTGCTGACCACTCGGAACTGCCCATCACCTAATAACCCGGCCGGGACAGCGATAGGAAACGGCTGCAGATTGATGTTCTCAGGCGTGACTTCGACTTCCACGGTAGGCGTTTCGGGTGTCGCCGCTTGCCCTTGAGGGATAACAAATAACAAGGCACGGTCGCCCAAGCGTATATCGACCCAGCGATCGAGGAAGAAGATCGCTTGCTGAGCATTGTTGGCGAGATAGGTAGGGTCAACCAGCCTCACGTTATCGTTACGCAAGGGTGCAGGATTGCCGAAGTTGGGTGCTGTACGATCAATACGAATCTGTATGGAAGAAGACGTGCTCGGATTGCCGATGACCTCCACTTCGGCCGAGTAGCCAACCGACCACACGCCTTCACGGTTGAGCAAGTGTGCGGGCATCTGCAACTGCACCGGAAAGAAATCTACCGCGCGGGGCTCCATTTTTACTGGAAACTCTGCGACTGCCGCGCCTTCCCACAAGCAACGAAAGATCATCTGCAGATCGGTGTAACCCTCACTCACCAACTGTGCATAGCTAGCTTCGTAATCTGCCCAACCGAGCACTTGCATCTCCAACGCAGCGCCCTGCGCGGTGAGCGGTACGGTGAAGGCACCGTTTTCATCGGCAAGTAATGCAAGCACTGCGGGCAGGTTCGGTTCAGGAAGATCGGTGGTGCCGGCCCTGGTACTTGGTAGCGGCTGCGTCATGAAACACCCCTCTGGTGCAGGCCTGCAAAGTTCGGCTTGCGGATTTGCTGGGTGAAATCTAGCGCGCAACGCAGCCAGGGCGAAACTGACAAAAATACTAGGTAGTTACCTTCAAAGCGGCCGCAGCGCCCAATCGATCGGGCTCATGCCATGCTGCTGCAAAAAGCCATTGGCCCGACTGAAATGGCCACAGCCAAAAAACCCACGATAGGCCGACAGCGGCGATGGATGCACCGACTTGAGCACCAGGTGCTTGGTGCCGTCGATCAGCTTTTGCTTGCTCTGGGCATGGGCGCCCCACAGCAGAAACACCACGTTGGGGCACTGCTCGCTGACCAGCTGAATGATTCGATCAGTAAACAGCTCCCAGCCTTTTTTCGCATGCGAAGCGGCATTGGCGCGCTCTACGGTCATGGTGGTGTTGAGCAACAACACGCCCTGATCGGCCCAGCTCTGCAGATAGCCATGGTTGGGAATGGGCAGGTTCAAATCACGCTGCAGCTCTTTGTAGATATTGACCAGCGAAGGTGGCGTAGCAATGCCTGGCTGCACCGAGAAGCACAAGCCATGGGCCTGGCCCGGGCCGTGGTACGGGTCCTGGCCGAGAATGACCACTTTGACCTGGTTCAGCGGCGTCGAATTCAGCGCATTGAAAATCAGCGGACCCGGCGGATAGATCTCCTTGCCAGCGGCATACTCCTGACGCAGGAATTCGCGCAGCTGGTGCATGTAGGGCTGGTCGAATTCAGCGCGTAGCGCCTCCTTCCAGCTGGGTTCGAGCTTGATGCGGTCGTCGTCGGTCATGGGGCTATCCAAAAGCAAAGTGGCGCGACACTAGGAAAGCTGCCCTGGCTTGTCAATCGATCCGACCGACGACCGGCGCGATCTGCTCAGCAGGCCATACTTGGCGGATGATTTGTGCGAGGTAGTCCATGTCCATTACATGCCAGGTACTCACCGGCGCCGATGGCGCCCGAATCGGTATTGCCACCCTGGATGCACCCGAGGCGCTCAACGCCTTGAGCCTGCCGATGATCGAGATACTCGACGAGCAACTGCGTAGCTGGGCCAGTGACTCGGGGATCGTCTGCGTGCTGCTGCGTGGCAATGGCAGCAAGGCCTTCTGTGCCGGCGGCGACGTGCGCGCGCTGGTCGATGCGTGCCGTGAGCATCCCGGTAGCGTACCGCCGCTGGCGGCGACCTTCTTTGCCGCTGAATACCGCCTGGATTATCGCCTGCACACCTACCCTAAACCGCTATTGTGCTGGGGCCATGGGCATGTCCTCGGCGGTGGCATGGGGCTGCTGCAAGGCGCCGGGGTGCGTATCGTCACTCCCAGCAGCCGCTTGGCGATGCCGGAAATCAGCATTGGCTTGTACCCCGACGTGGGCGCCAGCTGGTTCCTCAGCCGCTTGCCCGGCAAGCTGGGGTTGTTTCTGGGGCTGACCGGGGCGCCGATCAACGCGCGTGATGCGCTCGATCTGGGCTTGGCGGATCGTTTCTTTGGTGAGCACCAACAGGAAGCATTGATCAATGAATTGCTGCAGTTGAACTGGCAGGAGCAAACCAGCCTGCAACTGAGCAGCCTGCTCAAGTGTGAACAGCACCGCGCCTGCGCCGAACTGCCGCAAGCCCAATGGCTACCGCGTCGGGCTGTCATCGACGAATTGCTCGATGTCGCCGACCCGGTTGCAGCCTGGAAAGCCGTGGCAGGCCTGCGAAAACATACCGATCCATTACTGGCGGCAGCTGGACAGCGCCTACATGAAGGCTGCCCGCTCACTGCGCACCTGGTCTGGGAGCAGATTCAGCGGGCCCGGCACCTGTCATTGGCGCAAGTGTTCCAGATGGAATATGCAATGAGCCTTAACTGCTGCCGGCACCCGGAGTTCAGCGAAGGCGTGCGCGCGCGACTGATCGACAAGGACAACCAATCGCGCTGGCACTGGCCGGATGTGGCACAGGTGCCCACAGCGGTGGTGGCAGCGCATTTCGCCAAAGTCTGGGAAGGGCGCCACCCCTTGGCCGATCTGTAGGGTGGTATGAGAGCCGAGCTACGCCGCTACCGCTTAGCGATGCCAGTTGCGCTCACCCCGCGGCCCATCCGGGCGGCGATTGCGATCACCCCGGCCGTTGGAATGCCAGCGACCATCCTGGTAGCGGCGGTTGTCGTTGCGGTAGTCATGCCGATCACGGTCGCGACCATAGTCATAGCGCTGGCGGTTGCCGTAGTCATTGCGCGGATTGCCGTGCCACTGCCTCACCCCAGGCTGCGGATAAGGCCGGTAATGCGGCACCGGCGCAGGCCGATAGTAACGCGGTGCCGGTTGGTAATAGCGCGGTGCGGCTTGATAGTAGTAGCGCGGCTGCGGCGCAACGTAATAGCCGCGGTCATAGCGTTGATAGCCGGGATAGGAGTAGCGATCGGCGCTGTAGTACTCGGTACGATAGTAGCCGCCGTTTCCGTAATAAGGGGCGCAGGCGCTGGTCAGCAGCGCCAGCAGGGCGATCAGCAAGATTCGTGGGGACATGGCGGCCTCCTGGACCGCTGGAGTGCCCGGCACAGCGGCGCTGGCGAGCGTCGATCGGCATGCGTTGATCGACACTGATTAAGACAGTTGCGCCAAGGTCCAGTGCCATTTGCGCAACAAATTGAAACAAGTCGGATACCCCCAAAAAACATGCAGTCATTTTCCGGTCATCTCACTAGAATGGCGCCACTGGCACACATCACGGGAAGATCATGCCGTCACGTTCCGCCTTGTTCTCACAGCGCTCGCTCATCCTGACCCTGCTGCTGTTGCTGGCGTGTGGTTTTCTGGCCACTTCCCTGCTCGGCTATTTCGCCTCGCGTAGCGCCATTCGCGATGGCATCGTCAATACCGAGTTGCCCCTGACCTCCGACACGGTCTATTCGGAGATCCAGAAAGACCTGATCCGCCCGGTGCTGATCTCCTCGATGATGGCCCAGGACACCTTCCTGCGTGACTGGGTGCTGGCCGGCGAACAGGACGCCGAGCGCATCACCCGCTATCTGGGCGAGGTGATGGGCAATCAGGACACCTGCACCGCCTTCTTCGTCTCCGAGCGCACGCTCACCTATTACCAGGCCAAGGGCGTGCTCAAGCAGATCAAGCCTGGCACCTGGCGCGATGCCTGGTATTACCGCCTGCGCGAGCTGAACGAGCCCTACGAGATAAACGTCGACCTGGACATGGCCAACCAGGACAAGCTCACGGTGTTCATCAACTACCGGGTGCTCGACTATCAGGGCCAGTTCATTGGCGCTGCCGGGGTGGGCCTGAGCGTGGAGTCGGTCGTCAAGCTGATCGACGACTACCAGCGGCGCTACCAGCGCTCGGTGTTTTTCACCGATGCCAGCGGCAAGGTCTTGCTGACCGGCTCGGAGGGCGCTGCACACGGCCTGCGGGTTGGCCAGCAACTGGCCGAGAGCCGCGAGTTCGAACAACTGCTGCCGCGCATGCCCATCCCCGGCGCTGGCAGCCATGAGTACCTCGACAGCGAAGGCCACAGCCACTTCCTCAATGTGCGGCAGATCCCCGAACTTGACTGGTACCTGCTGGTAGACAAACGCGAGACCGGCGCGCTAGAGCGGGTGCGCCAGTCGCTGTACTTGAATCTGGCGATCTGCGCGATGATCACCCTCGTGGTGCTCTCACTGCTGCATGCCATGGTCAAGCGCCATCAAGACAGCATGGAAGCGCTGGCCACCCTCGACACCCTCACCGGCCTGCCTAACCGGCGCAGCTTCGATCTGCTGGCCGGGCAAGCGTTGCAAGAAGCCCAACGCGACAACACGTCCTTAGTGGCGCTGCTGATCGATCTGGATCACTTCAAGGTGCTCAACGACACCCACGGCCACCTGGCTGGCGACGAAGTGCTGCGCCAGTTCGCCAACGTCCTGCAGGGCAGCTTGCGCCAGTCGGATATACTTTGCCGCTGGGGTGGTGAGGAGTTCATCGTGCTGTTGCGTGAAGCCGATGGTCGACAAGCGTTCGATGTGGCGGAAAAAATCCGCCGGCGCACCGAGCAGCTGACTTTCAGCTACAACGACCAGCCGCTACGCCTGACCACCAGCATCGGCCTGAGCAGCCTGCAACGTGACGACACCCTGCACACGCTGCTGACCCGCGCCGACCATGCCCTCTATCGTGCCAAACAGGGCGGACGCAACCGCGTCTGTAGCGAGACAGCCTCATGACCGACAGCCAGCGTTGCCCCGCCTGCGGCGCCCTCAATCAATGCGGCCTGGCCGACCCACGCAGCGCTACCCAGGGTTGCTGGTGCTTTGCCGTGACCATCGACCCGGCGGTGCTCCAAGCCCTGCCCGCCGAACTGCGTAACCAAGCCTGCCTGTGCCCACGCTGTGCGGCGGTCGATGAGCAGCTCAAAATACCGCCCCGTGGAAGCGGGCTTGCCCCGCGATAGCGTCAGATCAGCCCTCCCCTAATTGAGGCTGCTGATACTATCGCGGGGAAGCAGCGAATCCGCCAGCAATTGGGTAGACTGCGCGCCTTATTCCGACCTCAGTTGCAATCATGCGTCTCGACCGTTTCCTCGCCAACCTCCCTTGCTACAACCGCCAGCAGGTGCGCTTGCTGTTGGTGCAGCGGCGCGTGCGCGTGGATGGCGAGATAGTTGTCGATCCGCTGCATGAAGTGCGTGAGTTCAGCCGCGTCGAGGTCGATGAGCAGCTGCACCAGGCTGGCCGGCCTGCGCGCTACCTGATGCTGCACAAGCCTGCGGGCTGCGTCAGTGCTACTCACGATCGGCAACATCGCACTGTGCTTGAGCTGTTGCCGGCTGAACTGCGTGAGGATTTGCACATTGCCGGGCGGCTGGACTTCAACACCACCGGGTTGCTGATCCTGACCAACGATGGCCAGTGGTCGCGGCGTTTGACGCAACCGAGCACCAAACTGCCGAAGGTCTATCAGGTGCAGACCGAGGATGAGATTGGCGAGCACTACCCCGCCAAGTTTCGCCAGGGGTTCTATTTTGCTTTCGAGGACCTGACCACCCTGCCCGCCCGGCTGCAGATCCTGGGTACGCATCAGGCCCGGCTGGAAATCGTCGAAGGGCGTTATCACCAGGTCAAGCGGATGTTCGGCCACTTTCAGAACAAGGTGATCGGGCTGCACCGGGAAAGCATGGGCAGCATTGTCCTGGACCCTGCCCTGGCGCCAGGTGAGTTCCGCGCGCTGACCCGGCAAGAGATCGCGGCGGTCTGAGACCTGCGGTCATTCCCCGCGATAGGGCCTGACCTGAGTTACGCCCCATACCAGCGCAGCCACAACCGCCCAGCGGTTTTTCCTACACGATTACCCGAACGGCACTTGCGGGATCGCCAACCTACTGCTTGAATCGAAATCGTCAGTCTGCATGTGACTTGCCAGTCACGGCCGCAGTCCAAGACGCCTTTTTGCCGGCCACCCAGGGTCTCGATACCCCGGGGCACGGTGAATTGCCCGCCAAAAACAATACCGTCGACACATGTGCCAAGGATCGACACAGGGCCCGGTAAAACTCTTCAAGGCATGTGCCTACCTGTCATAAACAACGTGCACCCTAGGTGACGCGAATACCCTTTTTGCGCCAGGAGTCGATGACATGAGGCCAGAAATCGCTGTACTTGATATCCAAGGTCAGTATCGGGTTTACACGGAGTTCCATCGCGCGCACGGCGCCGAGAAGACGATCATTCTGATCAACGGATCGCTGGCGACCACTGCCTCGTTTGCCCAGACGGTGCGCAGCCTGCACCCGCAATTCAACGTGGTGCTGTACGACCAGCCGTATGCCGGCAAGTCCAAGCCCCACAACCGCCAGGAGCGTCTGCTGACCAAGGAGACCGAGGCGCATATCCTCCTTGAGCTGATCGAGCACTTCCAGGCCGACCACGTGATGTCGTTCTCCTGGGGCGGTGCCTGCACCCTGCTGGCGCTGGCGCACCAGCCACGGTTGGTGAAAAAGGCCATCGTCAGCTCGTTCTCGCCAGTGATCAACGAACCAATGCGCGACTACCTGGAGCGCGGTTGCCAATACCTGGCCGCTTGCGATCGCTACCAGGTCGGCAACTTGGTCAACGACACCATTGGCAAGCACCTGCCGTCGCTGTTCAAGCGCTTCAACTACCGGCATGTCAGCAGCCTGGACAGCCATGAGTACGCGCAGATGCTGTTCCACATCAATCAGGTGTTGCAGCACGATCTGGAGCGGGCGCTCAAGGGCGCGGCGAACATCAATATCCCGGTGATGTTCATCAACGGTGATCGTGACGAATACACCACCGCCGAGGATGCCCGCCAGTTCGGCAAGCATGTGGACCAGAGCCACTTCAGCGTGATCAAGGGTGCCGGGCACTTCCTCGATATGGAGCACAAGACCGCCAGCGAAGCGCTGCGTAACGTCATGCTGGGCTTCCTCAAGCCGACAACGCGTGAGCCCCGTCAACGCAACCACTATGTACAGGGGCACCATGCACTGGCCATCTGAGCGCATCGGCGTCCTGTAGCCCTTTGACTACCCGCAGGCTACGGGCCGCCGACTGTTCTTTTTCAAGCCTGGGCTTTTCATCGCTGGAGGGTTCTGGTACAAAGTCGAGCTGCGAAGCGCAAGCCGCTTAGTAAAGGCGTCAAGCGGGTATAGTTTAATGGTAGAACAGTAGCTTCCCAAGCTTCCGACGAGGGTTCGATTCCCTCTACCCGCTCCACTTCTTGCTGCACCGATTCAAGTAGTTCCGCATGACGTTGCCATAACGTCATCGCCTGTCAAAAGGAAGCCGAGGCTTCCTTTTTTCGTTTCTGCCTTTTGCTTGATCTGGCCCATGGCCTGTACCTGCCCAATCCGCTTGAATGCCCAGCGCGAAAATCCGCTTGCACGGAGCTCGCCGTGAGCGCATATGCTCACCTGCACTGTGAAACATTTCGAAAGGACTGCGCATGTTTCTCTCACGCTGGCTACCGGGCCTGGCCAACCTGCTGCACTACCGCCGCGAGTGGTTCCACGCTGACCTGCAGGCGGGCCTGTCGGTGGCAGCGATTCAGATCCCGATCGCCATCGCCTACGCCCAGATCGTCGGCCTACCGCCGCAGTACGGGCTGTACGCCTGCGTACTGCCGATGATGGTCTATGCCTTGATCGGCAGTTCGCGGCAGTTGATGGTGGGGCCAGATGCGGCGACCTGCGCGATGATCGCCGGAGCCGTGGCGCCGTTGGCGATGGGTGATCCGCAGCGCATCGCCGAGCTGTCGGTGATCGTCACCGTGCTGGTGGGGGTGATGCTGATTGCCGCCGGTGTGGCGCGAGCTGGATTCATTGCCAGCTTCTTCTCGCGACCGATCCTGATTGGCTACCTCAACGGCATCGGCCTGAGCCTGATCGCCGGGCAATTGAGCAAGGTGGTGGGCTTCAAGATCGAGGGCGACGGGTTCATCCTCAGCCTGATCAACTTTGTTCAACGCCTGGGCGAGATCCACTGGCTGACCCTGCTGATCGGCGTTGCCGGGCTCGGCTTGCTGATCTGGCTGCCACGGCGTTATCCGCGCCTGCCAGCGGCGTTGGTCACCGTGGTGCTGTTCACCTTGCTGGTCGGACTATTCGGGCTCGACCATTTTGGCGTCGCCATCCTCGGCCCAGTACCAGGCGGCATGCCCGAGCTGGCTTGGCCGCAAAGCAATCTGGCCGAGACCAAGAGCCTGCTGCGCGATGCCCTGGGTATCGCCACGGTCAGTTTTTGCAGCGCCATGCTCACCGCCCGCAGCTTCGCCGCCCGGCATGGCTATGCGATCAACGCCAACCACGAGTTCGTCGCTTTGGGGGTGAGTAACCTGGCTGCCGGGCTGTCGCAAGGTTTCGCCATCAGTGGCGCCGACTCACGTACCGCAGTCAACGACATGGTCGGCGGCAGGAGCCAACTGGTGGGCATCATTGCCGCGCTGGTGATTGCCTTGATCCTGCTGTTCTTCACCGCCCCGATGGCCTGGATTCCCCAGGCTGCGCTCGGAGCTGTGCTGCTGATGGCTGGCTGGGGGCTGATCGATGTGCAGTCGTTGGGCAAAATCTATCGCCTGAGCCGCTTCGAGTTCTGGCTGTGCCTGCTGACCACCGTCGGCGTGCTTGGCCTGGGCGTATTACCGGGGATCGTGTTCGCCGTGACCTTGGCCATCCTGCGTCTGCTCTACAGCATCTACCAACCTACCGATGCGGTGCTCGGCTGGGCGCCAGGCATCGAAGGCCAGGTCGATGTACGCCATCACCCCGACGCGCGCACGGTGCCAGGTTTGGTGGTGTACCGCTTCGATGATGCGATCCTGTTCTTCAATGCCGACTATTTCAAAATGCGCTTGCTCGACGCCGTGCAAGGCGAGGACAAGCCCCAGGCAGTGCTGTTCGATGCCGAGGCGGTGACCAGCATCGACGTCAGCGGCATCGCCGCCCTGCGCGAGGTGCGCGACACCCTCGCAGCACAAGGGATTCACTTCGCCATCGCCCGCGCCCGCGGCACCTTCCTGCGCATGCTGGTGCGCTCGGGGATGGCGCGAGAGATGGAAGACAAGCTGCTGTTCGGCTCGGTGCGGGCGGGGATACGGGCTTATCGGGTTTGGCGCAATCGGGCGCGTAAGGAGACGACGAACGATTAAGGCTTTGCGTGAGGCCACTAAGGGCTTGCTCTTCGATCAGTACCCGAGCCTGCGCAATACCTGTCCCTCCTCCAGCGCATCCGCCCGTCCATAAAAGCGCATCAGCGCCCCGGTCCGATTGGTAAAAATCCCATCCACCCCGGCCTTCATCGCCTTGTCGAAGTCCACCGGCTCATCAAGGGTATACACGTGCACCAGCAGCCCCTGTTGATGGCTGAGCTGGTTCATCCACGGCTCAATCAAATCGGCATAGCTCTGCTCGCCCAACTGACTGCGCCGCGCCGACGGCCCTGTGCCGATCGCGCCGCCCGCCTTGGCAAACTCAAGCCAACGCTCGAACTCAGCCCGATCACGAGGCTGCTGGCGGGCGTAGAACGCCGCCTTGTCGCGCTCACCCGATTCGGCAAACGACTGCCCCGAGGCCGGCTCGATACTGCCCTTGCCCACCCACAGCAACAGCACCTTGGGCACCTGTGGCATGGCCTCATGCAGCAGTCGCAGGCTGTTGCGATCAAAGGTCTGCAGTACCACCCGCCCGGGCTTGTCCAGCCAGCCCCGCGCCTTGAGCCGCTCGGCCAGATCACGCTCGATGCCAGGAAACTGCCCCGGCATCTTGGTCTCGATATACAACCCAGGCCGCTGCTGCGGGCTGTCTTCTGCGATGTCGATCACCTCATCCAGGGTCAGGATCGGTAGCTGCTTGAACGAAGCCCGGGCGCGATCCGGATACGCCTGGTTGAACCAACTGCCAGCGTCCAGCGATTTAAGCTCCGCCAGGGTAAAAGCGCTGACCGGGCTGTCACGGCGCGTGGGGAAGCGCTCGGCGACATCGCTGGTACGCGACAGCACATCGTCGTGCACCACCACCAACACACCATCGCGGGTGCGTTGCAGGTCCAGCTCCAGATAGTCGGCGCCCAGTTCGCGGGCCAGTAGGTAAGCCGGCCGGGTGGACTCGGGCGCATCGAAAGACGCGCCGCGATGGGCGATCACTGCCGGATGTGCAATACCCTGGGCAGCCGCCAAGCTGCGCCCATCGCTGGCTTGCGCCGCGCCCGCCAACAGTGTTGCAAGGCCCAGTGCCCGTACGATCTGCGTGTGCATCTTGGCTCTCCTGCGTATCGATCCATGGCCAGACAGCCTCGCACAGCTTGCATGACATGCTAAAGTCCCCGCGATTTCCGCCTCTACCCCTGGACCCTCGCATGCCTGCACTAGACGCCCACCTGATCGCCTGGCCAACGCTCAATGCCAGCCATCCCTGCGATGCCTTGCTGCTGGGCAATGGTGCCAGTCGTGCGCTGTGGAAACCGTTCGGCTATTTCTCGCTGTTCGAACAGGCCCAGCGCGTGCGGCACAAGGCCTTGGGTGTCAGTGACCAGGCGTTGTTCAAGGCGTTGGGCACAGAGTTGTTCGAGCCGGTGCTGAGTACCTTGAACACCACGGTCCGGGCCAACGCTGCACTGGCGATCAATTCCACCGCGCCGCTGAACCGCTACTACTCGCTCAAAGAGGCGCTGATCCATGCCGTGCGCGCGGTGCATATGCCCTGGCCACTGATGCCAAGCGCTACCCTCGACTCGATCGCCCAGGCCCTGCGCGGCTATCGCCGTGTCTATACCAGCAACTACGACCTGCTCTTGCCCTGGGCGATGCGCCATGCACCGCAGGGGTTTGCCTCGCTGTTCGATGACGAAGGCTTTTTCGATGTGCGCAACACGCGCAGCGAAGGCACGCGGGTGATGCACCTGCATGGCGGGCTGCACTTGCTCAAGCTGCCCGACGGCAGCACCCGCCAGCGCAGCGCCAATAATGCCGAATTGCTCGATGGCTTTGCCGTGAACATTCCCGGTGAAGTGCCGTTGTTCATCAACGAGGACCGCAGTGAACACAAACTGCGGGCTATTCGTAATTCCGATTACCTGTCCTGGTGCCTGGGCCAACTCGCCGGTGAAAGCCAGGGGGTGTGCCTGTTCGGACAGCATCTGGATGGCAGCGATCAACATCTGCTCGACGCCATTCGCCAGGCGCGACCGGCACACCTGGCGATCGCCATCAGGCCGCTGAGCGAGGCTTCGGTTATCAACCAAAAACAGCATTTCATCCAGCGGTTTGCCGACATTGCAGGTAGTTCTCTGCATTTTTTCGATTCCAGCACCCACCCCTTAGGCGGCGCCGAACTGGCCATCGAAGTCCCGGCTGATTTTTCCCGGCGGCGCTGAAGGAGCAATCAGTAAAACATTGGCAAATGTAAATAATTATCGATAAGATCCGCACCCTTTCTCCAGGCCAGCCCGGAAAGCGTGCATGCAGCGCCTCAAACCCGACCCCGCCGCCCAGGAATCCTGCCGGGGTTTCTATGCCGACATCCTGCACTTCCTGCGCAAGCGCATGGACAATGCCAGCGATGCGGCAGACATGACCCAGGACGTGTTCACCCAATGGCTGGGGTATCGCGACCGGGCCAAGGTCGAGCAGCCGCGGGCCTTCCTGTTCCAGATGGCGCGCAACCTGCTTAGCGACCATTGGCGCCGGCAGAAGGTGCGCCACAGCGCGCTGGGCGAAGAGCAGGCCGAAGTGCTGCACAGCGAGCCGGCCAACGACCCGCTCGACCACGCCCAGCGCCAGCAACGCCTGGAACATCTGCGCCAGGTGCTCGCGCAACTCTCGCCGCGGCGCCGCGAAGCCCTTATGCTGCATCGCTTCGAAGGACTGACCCAGGCGCAGATCGCACAACGCATGAATATTTCCGTAAGCATGGTCGAAAAGCACATCGCCGCCGCCCTGCTGCAGTGCAAGCAACGCCTGGACAGCGATAACGGCAGGGAGCACGCAGAATGACCCCTCATGACGATCTCGACGCCCACTCGATCGACGCCCAGGCCGCCAGCTGGTTCAGCCGCAACCGCAATGCCCCCTCGCGTGAGGCACGCAAGGCCTTTGTCCAGTGGTTGCAAGACCCGCAGAACGCTCGCGCCTATCGCCAGTTCGAGCAACTATGGGATGACCTCGAAGCGCTCAAGCAAGCCAATCGCCCGGTGCCGCTGGAAGTACGCCGGGCGCCGCGCTGGCGCCCGGCTTTGGCCGCCGCCGCTGCACTGCTGTGTGCGCTGCTGGCCGGCAATCTCGGCGCTGGCAGCAGCGCCTACCAACAGCGTCTGAGCGCCCAGCACGACCTGCGCAGCCTGCGCCTGCCCGACGGCAGCCAGCTGGTGGTCAACGCCCAGACCCGGCTGCGCCTGGACTTCAGCGCCGAGCGCCGGCTGATCCACCTCGAGCAAGGCCAGCTGTACATCGACGTGGCACCGGACAAGGAGCGGCCACTGTTCATCGACGCGGGCAGAGGACAAGTACGGGTGGTGGGCACAGGCTTGGATGTGCGCCGCGGTGAAAAGGAGCTGGTGGTCACTGTCGCCCACGGCCAGGTAGCCTTCGACACGCCGGGCGAAACTAATCCGGCACTGTTGCTTGGCGCAGGTCAACGGGCCACCTACGACACCACGCGAGGCACCGTCACCCAACAGGCATTGAACGACCAGCCGGTAGCCGACTGGCGCGACGGTCATGTGAGCTTTCGCAACCGCGAACTGGCCAGCCTGATTGACGAACTCCGCCTGTACCGCGAGCAACCGGTGCTGCTCGCCGATCCGTCGCTTGGGCAATACAAAGTCTCAGGTAATCTCGACGTACACGACCCGGACGCCCTGCTCAACGCCCTGCCCGCTCTGCTGCCGGTGAAAACCACCTTGCTGGCCGACGGACGCCTGCGCATCGACCGCCGCTGATTTTTTAAGAATTTTTATCATTCGCAGGTGAGGACTTTTCTCAACGCCACGTCTTCCTCCCCGCCTGTCGCGCAATTGGCAGGCTTTTTCCGGCCTTTTGCCGTTTGGGGGAATTCATGTTGTCCGCGTTGCGTCCGTTGCGATCCTTGCCTTTTCGTCCATCCCTGCTGGCGCTGTGCCTGGCTGTGAGCCTGGCCGCCGAGGCCGCGCCTGTAAAGCTCGACCTGCCGGCCCAGGCGCTGGCCCGCTCGCTCAGCCAACTGGCGCAGCAGGCCAAGGTGCAGCTGCTGTTCGATGAGGCGGTGCTGCGCGATGCCCAGGCCCCCGCGCTCAACGGCGCCTTCGAGGCGCACGAGGCGATCTCCCGCCTGCTGGCCGGCAGCCGCTTCAGCGTACTGCGCATGGGTGAAACCTACGTCGTGCGCCTGCGCGAGGACGAACCCAACGCCGACAACAGCATCCAGCTCGGCGCCCTGAGCATCGTCGGCGATGGCCAGCAGGTCACGCCCGACAACGTCGGCCGCTCGACCCTGGACCAGGAGCAGATCGACCGCTACCAGCCCAGCAACATCCCCAGCGTCTTGGCCACCCTGCCTGGGGTGAACATGGGCGGTTCGGCCAAACCTGGCGGGCAGACCATCAACATCTGGGGCATGGGCGACGCCGAAGATGTGCCGATGACCGTCGACGGCGCCACCAAGAGCGGTTTCGAGCGCTACCAGCAGGGCACCATCTTCATCGAGCCAGAACTGATCAAGTTCATCGAGGTGGAAAAAGGCCCGCACTCGGTCAAGACCGGCAACGGCGGCTTTGGTGGCAGCGTCAACATGCAGACCAAGGACGCCAGCGACCTGCTGCAAGAGGGCCGCAACAGCGGCGCGATGGTCAAGTACGGCTACGCCAGCAACAACCACCAGCAGATCTACAGCTCGGCGCTGTTCGGCCGCAGCGACGATGGCCGCATCGACGGTTTGGTCTACCTGACCAAGCGCGACGGCGGCGACATGAAGATGGCCGACCGCCTGCCCGATCCGGAAAACCGCTACCCAATCAACCCCAAGCGCCTGCCCAACAGCGCCTTGGACCTGGAAGGCGCTTTGCTCAAGAGCAACATCCACTTTACCGACGAGCACAGCCTGGGCCTGTCCTGGTCGCGCCCGCAGACCGAGCGCTGGACGGCCTTCTCGTCCACCGCCTACCCGACGCCGCCGACCCAGGCCAACATCGATCGCTATGGCTACGAGAACGCAATCAAACGCTTCCTTGCCCTGCGCAACACGGTCGACACCACCTGGTCGGCCACCTATAACTACCAGCCGATCGAAAACCCTTGGGTCGATTTGCAGATCAAATACTCCGAGTCAGACACCGACCAGACTGACCAACGCAATGCCACGGCGTTCTTCCAGGCCGCCACGGGCGGGCGCAAGATGGACACCAAGTACAAGGACCGCATGCTCGATGTGAAGAACACCAGCCTGTTCACCACCGGCCCGCTCGAACATGCGCTGACCGCAGGGCTGCAAGTGCGCTAGCATGAGCGGGATACGCAGATGTGGATGCCGGGCAAGATGTACGATGTGCCCAAGTACAACTACGGCCATTTCCAGCCGTACTTCATGCCGCGTGGCAAGGTCGAGAGCCAGGGCTACTACCTGCAGGATGCGATCACCATTGGTGACCTGACCATCACCCCATCGCTGCGTTACGACCACGTGACCAACGAGGGCGAGCCAAACCAGGCGCCCTACTACAACAACCCTGTAGCTGGTCACGACTACAGCGCCAAGACCTACAGCGGCTGGTCGCCGCGCCTGGCACTGTTCTACAAGCTCAACGACCAGCACGCGCTGTTCGCCAACTACAGCAAGACCTGGCGTGCCCCGGTGCTGGACGAGCAGTACGAAGTGCAAGGCGTGGGCAGCCGCACGGCCACCAGCCGTAACCTCGACCCCGAGCGCATTACCGGCATTCGCCTGGGCAGCATCAGCAATTTCTCGAACGTGCTCGTGCAGGGCGACAGCGCACAGATTCGCACTACGCTGTTCCGCAACCATGTCAAAGACGAGATTTTCAAAGCCACGGGTATTGGTTGCCAGCAGCAAATGGTCACCGGCGGCACCATCGCCCAGACGTGCGGCGGCGGGTTGATGAGCAACTACCGCAACATTGGCGACACGGTGTATCAGGGCTATGAGGTGGAGACCTTCTACGACGCCACCTACTTGTTCGGTGCCCTGTCGTACGCCTGGATGGAAGGCCGCCACGAAGGCGCCTACACCAACCCATGGGGGCCGAATGTGTGGGCCAAGGACGTGCCAGCGCCCAAGTGGATCGCTACCCTGGGCGTGAAGATCCCGGCCTGGGATGCCCGCGTCGGCTGGACTGCCGAGTTCGTCAGCAAGACTCACCATCTGCCCAGCGACAAGTACTTCGAAGGCCCGGCCAGCGCATTGGGCGACCGCTACTACGACAACTTCGGCAACGAGCGCTATCAGATCCACGGCCTGTTCGCCAACTGGAAACCGCAGCAGCCTTACCTGAAAGGTACTGAGGTCAACCTGACGGTGGACAACCTGTTCAATGTGTCGGTGCGGCCGGAATTGTCTGGGGAAAATGCCTACACCATCGGGCGTAATGCCAAGGTCAGTGTGACCCGGTTCTTCTGAAACATCTGATACTTCGCGGCGCCCTTTTCGCGGGCAAGCCCGCTCCCACAGGGATAGCGCTGCTTTCGAAGGTATCGCGTTACCTGTGGGAGCGGGCTTGCCCGCGAAAAGGCCAACGCGCAGTCAGATAGCGATCAAGCCATCCGCCCGTAACAACGTCTCCAGACAATGCTCACTGACGCCATAGAACGCCTTGAGCTCGGCAATCTTCTGCAAAAGGGCAGTCGCATCCACCGGCTGCTTGCGCTTGACCGCAAGAATCATCTTGTTCTTGTTGGTGTGCTCCAGCGAGATGAACTCGAACACCTTGGTTTCGTAGCCACAGGCCTCAAGGTACAGCGCGCGCAGGCTGTCGGTGAGCATTTCGGCCTGTTGCCCCAGGTGCAGGCCGTACTGCAACATTGGCTGCAACAAGCCTGGGCTCTGCAACTGCGGGCGTACCTGTTTGTGACAGCACGGCGAGCACATGATGATCGCCGCGTTGCAACGGATACCGGTGTGGATGGCGTAGTCGGTGGCGATGTCACACGCGTGCAGGGCGATCATCACTTCGATGGCCTCAGGCACCACGCTGCGCACATCGCCGCACTCGAATACCAGGCCTGGATGCTCAAGACGCGCGGCGGCGGTGTTGCACAAGTCGACCATGTCTTGGCGCAATTCGACGCCAGTGACCTGCGCCTCCCGACCCAGGGAGTTGCGCAGGTAATCATGCATGGCGAAGGTCAGGTAGCCCTTGCCCGAACCGAAGTCGGCGACCCGCAATGGCTGCGCCGCCGCCAGCGGGGCACTGGCCAGGGCATGGTCGAATACTTCGATGAACTTGTTGATCTGCTTCCACTTGCGCGACATCGACGGGATCAGTGCGCCCTGGCCATCGGTCACACCCAGATCGCGCAGGAACGGCCTGGAAAGTTCCAGGTAGCGTTTCTTCTCGCGATCATGCCCAGCCGCAGGCGCGGCTTCGCGCGGAGCCTGCGCCACATGGCGCTGAAGCATCGGCTTGCCTTTTTTGCTGAAGCCCAGCTGCACTTCGCCTTCAGTAGTGAACAGGTGGGCATTGCGAAAGCTGTCCGGCAACAGCTCGGCGACCAGCGCTTGTGCTTGCTCGACTGGCACGTTGCGGGTGATGTCGCGGGTTTGATGGCGATAGACCAGCGACAGGCTGGGCTGGCCCTTGACCAACAGCGGCTTGGCGATGATCCGTTGCAGGCTCTGGTCGGCGCCAACGTGACGAGCGAGCACTAGCTTGCTCAGGCTGCCTTGCTCCAGGGCATCGGCCAGCAGGCGCAGAAATTGGCTACGCGCATCCGGCGCGGTGGAAGCGGAAGGGTTGGCGGACATGGGAACGGGGTGCCTCGAATTGCCGGGAGCGCTGCGCGCAATGGCGGGCATTCTACGTCGCTGGCAGCCTTGCGCGAAGGTTTTCTCGATGGGCGTGGCTCAGTCGAGGATCACCAGGCGGTTGGGCAATTCGTTGCGTCTATGGGTGGCCGGCAGCTGGCGGCTGAGCAGCTCACCGCAAGCATCGATGCATTCGACGAAGCCCTGCAAGGTCCGACCCTGGCGCACCTGCTCGGTGAAACGGGCGACCAGCACGGCCCGGGCCTGGGCATCGAGGTGCTGTTCGATGCCTTTGTCAGCCAGGATCGCCACATAGTGTTCGGCCTCGCTGACGAAGATCAGTACACCAGTAGCGCCAGCGGTGCGTTGCAGGTTCAACTCGCGAAACTGCTGGCGCGCCAGGCCCGAGGCACGCCGATGACGCAGCAGACGCGGGGTTACCAGGCTGGCCAGGCGGGCATTGCGCAGCAGCAGACACAGGCCTATGAACAGCACCACCTGGGCCACCAGCAACGCGCGCAAGCTCGGCCAATTGATCAGTAGATGCAGCACCGCAGGAATCGCCAGCGCCAGCAGCGCCGCCCAGAACAGCGGCAGGTAGGCATAGTCGTCGGCGCGGCGCGCCAGCACCGTCACCAGTTCGGCGTCGGTGCGTCGCTCGGCGCGGGCAATGGCCTCGGCAATCTGGCGTTGCTCGTATTGGTCGAAAACGGTCATGCCATCGGTCTCTAACGTTCTTATAGTTGTTGTCCCGGCACGGGGCTGGCGCGAGTGTATCTCAACAACTGCGTGACATCAGGCATAATCCTCCGCTGCCGCTGCATCCTGCTGTAGGAATGATCGGAAAGATCGCCCTATTACCCAAGAACAACAGCCGCCCGACAACTTTAGGCCGCGCGCGTATCCCTGTGGATACGGCCCAGGCCACGACAATGGAATTGATGATGAAACTGTCTTTGCTGGGCCTGGCCATGGCCCTTGCCAGTCAGGCGGCCCTGGCCGCTAACACCGCCCCGCCCCTGCAAGACAAGCAGGCGTTCATCGACCACCTGATCGGGCAGATGACCGTCGATGAGAAGATCGGCCAGCTGCGCCTGATCAGCATCGGCCCAGAGATGCCAAAGGAAAAGATCCGCGAGGAAATCGCCGCCGGACGCATTGGCGGCACCTTCAACTCACGCACCGCGCCGGAGAACCGCCCGATGCAGGACGCCGCCATGCGCAGCCGGTTGAAGATCCCGATGTTCTTCGCCTACGACACTATCCATGGCGAACGTACGATCTTCCCGATTAGCCTGGGCCTGGCCGCGACCTGGGACATGGACGCGATTGCCAAGGTCGGCCGCACCTCAGCCATCGAGGCCTCCGCCGATGCCCTGGACATGACCTTCGCACCCATGGTCGACATCGCCCGCGACCCGCGCTGGGGCCGCACCAGTGAAGGCTTCGGCGAAGACACCTACCTGACTTCACGCATCGGCCAGGAGATGGTCAAGGGCTTCCAGGGATCGAGTGCGAAGAATCCCGACAGCATCATGGCCATCGTCAAGCACTTCGCCCTATACGGCGCAGTGGAAGGCGGGCGCGACTACAACACGGTCGATATGAGCCTGCCGAAAATGTACAACGACTACCTGCCGCCCTACCGCGCCGCGCTCGATGCGGGTGCCGGCGGCGTGATGGTCGCGCTCAACTCGATCAACGGCGTGCCAGCCACCTCCAACACCTGGCTGATGAACGACCTGCTGCGCAAGGAGTGGGGTTTCAAGGGCGTGACCATCAGCGACCATGGCGCGATCCAGGAGCTGATCCGTCACGGCGTGGCCAAGGACGGGCGCGAAGCGGCCAAGCTGGCGATCAAGGCCGGCATCGACATGAGCATGAACGACACCCTGTATGGTGAAGAACTGCCCGGCCTGCTCAAGTCTGGTGAAGTGACCCAGGCCGAACTCGACCAGGCGGTGCGCGAGGTTCTGGGTGCCAAGTACGAAATGGGCCTGTTCGACAACCCATACGTGCGCATCGGCAAGGCCGAGACCGACCTGAAGGACTATTACGCCAATGACCGACTGCACCGCGAGGCCGCCCGCGATGTCGCCCGGCGCAGCCTGGTGTTGCTGGAAAACCGTAACCAGACCTTGCCGCTAAAGAAAACCGGCACCATCGCCCTGGTCGGCCCCCTGGCCGATGCACCGATCGACATGATGGGCAGCTGGGCCGCCGATGGCCGCCCCGAGCATTCCGTCACTGTACGCGAAGGGCTGCGCCGCGCAGTCGGTGACAAGGCCAAGTTGATCTACGCCAAGGGCTCGAATGTCACGGGCGACAAGGCTATGTTCGACTACCTGAACTTCCTCAACTTCGACGCCCCGGAAATCGTCGACGACCTGCGCCCTGCCGCCGTGCTGATCGACGAGGCGGTCAAGGCCGCCAAGCAAGCCGATGTGGTTGTCGCCGTGGTGGGTGAGTCGCGCGGCATGTCCCACGAGTCGTCAAGCCGCACCACCCTGGAAATTCCCGCGGTGCAACGCGAGCTGATCAAGGCACTGAAGGCCACCGGCAAGCCACTGGTGCTGGTGCTGATGAACGGCCGCCCGCTGTCGATCGCCTGGGAACGTGACCAGGCCGATGCCCTGCTCGAAACCTGGTTCAGCGGCACCGAAGGCGGCAACGCCATCGCCGATGTGCTGTTTGGCGACTACAACCCGTCCGGCAAGCTGGCCATCACTTTCCCGCGTTCGGTCGGGCAGATCCCGATGTACTACAACCACCTGCGCATCGGCCGTCCGTTCACCCCTGGAAAGCCTGGCAACTACACCTCGCAGTATTTCGAGGAGCCTAATGGCCCGTTGTACCCGTTCGGTTATGGCCTGAGCTACAGCAGCTTCGAGCTGTCGGGGTTGAAGCTTGCCAGCGATCAGCTCAAGCGCGGCGACACCTTGCACGCCACGGTGACCGTGAAGAACACCGGCAAGCGTGATGGCGAAACCGTGGTGCAGTTGTATCTGCAAGACGTCAGCGCTTCGATGAGCCGTCCGGTCAAGGAACTGAAGAACTTCCAGAAACTGATGCTCAAGGCCGGCGAGTCGCGAACCTTGACCTTCAGCATCAGTGAAGAAGACCTGAAGTTCTACAATGGCCAACTGCAGCGAGTGGCTGAGCCGGGCCAGTTCAATGTGCAGGTCGGGCTCGATTCCGAAGCGGTGCAGCAGCAGAGTTTCGAGTTGCTGTAAGGCCTCTGCCGGAGCAAGGCGCCTGCGACGGGGTGCCTTCACCGGCCTCATCGCGGGGCAAGCCCGCTCCCACGCAGACCCGCGATGAGGCCGACGTGCTCAACCCACCTCTAAACTGATCGAGACAGCCCCAGGACCCGCACCATGCCTTCTTCGTTTCGCGCACTGCGCCTGGGTCTGATCGTGTTACTGATTCTGGTCGGCACCGCCCTGAGCGCCGGTTGGGCCATGCATCAGGCCAAGCGCCAGTCGATGGAAACCGACGCCCGCCGTGCCGCCCAGCAATTGGGCTTGTACGCCAATTCTCTGCATACCCTGATCGAACGCTACCGCGCCCTGCCGGCGGTACTGGCACTGGACCCGGAACTGATCGCCGCCTTGCGTGGCCCGGTCAGCGAGCCGGTGCAAGATGCACTCAACCGCAAGCTCGAACGCATCAACGGTGCGGCCAATTCCTCTACCCTGGAGTTACTCGACCATACCGGCCTGGCGGTCGCCGCCAGCAACTGGCGCCTGCCGACCACCTATGTCGGCTCCAACTATGGCTTTCGACCCTACTTCAAACAGACCCGCACCCAGGGCAGTGGCCGCTTCTACGCGGTCGGCGTGACCAGTGGCGTGCCAGGTTATTTTCTCTCAAGCGCGGTCAACGACGAGCAAGGGCGCTTTCTCGGCGCCATGGTGGTCAAGCTGGAGTTCCCCGAACTTGAGCGCGAATGGCGCCAGGGCAGCGATGTTCTGTTGGTCAGCGACGCCCGCGGGATCATCTTCATCGCCAACCAGGACGGCTGGCGATATCGCGAACTGGCGCCGCTGACGGGCGCCGACCGTGCAGAACTGGCCGAAACCCGTCAGTACGACAAGCAACCACTGGTCCCGCTGCAGCACCAGGTGCTGATGCGCTTCGATGGCAACAGCCACCTGAGCCGTGTGCAACGCCCGGATGGCCCAGTTGAATACCTGTGGCAAAGCCTGCCACTGGAAGGCGAAGGCTGGACCTTGCACCTGCTGCGCAAACCCCAGGTCAGCGAGGACGGGCGCAACGCCGCCCTGGCCGCCGCCGCGATCTGGCTGACCCTGGTGTTCGCCGCGCTGTTCGTCAGCCAGCGCCTGCGCCTGGCGCGCTTGCGCCAGCGTAGCCGTGAAGAGCTCAAGCGCCAGGTCGAAGAGCGCACCCGTGAACTGCGCACCGCCCAAGAGGGGCTGGTGCAGTCGGCCAAACTGGCGGCGCTGGGGCAGATGTCAGCAGCGCTGGCGCATGAGATCAACCAGCCGCTGACCACCCAACGCATGCAACTGGAAACCCTGCGCCTGCTGCTCGACCATGGCCGCCTCGATGAAGCGCGCCAAGCCCTGGAGCCGCTGGAGCAAATGCTCGCGCGCATGGCAGCGCTCACCGGCCACTTGAAGACCTTCGCCCGCAATAGCCCGGGCGGGCTGCGCGAACGCCTGGACCTGGCCGATGTGGTCGACCAGGCGCTGCATCTATTGGACGCCCGGATCCGCAGCGATGAAGTTGAAGTGGCGCTGTACCTGGCCCGTCCGGCCTGGGTGCGCGGTGATGCGATCCGCCTGGAGCAGGTGCTGATCAACTTGTTGCGCAATGCTCTCGACGCCATGGCCGACAAGCGCTACAAACGCCTGGAAATCCGCATCGAAATTGACAACGGCCAGTGGCGCCTGAGCGTGCTCGACTCCGGTGGCGGTATCGCTGAAACCGACCTGGCCAAGGTCTTCGATCCGTTCTTCACCACCAAACCGGTGGGCGAAGGCCTCGGCCTGGGCCTGGCGATCTCCTACGGCATCGTCCATGATGCCGGCGGCCAGTTGCAGGTCGAGAACTTGCCTGGCGGCGCACGCTTTAGCCTGACCCTGCCTCGCGATCTGGAGCCGGTATGTTGAATTCAGTGATCGTCGTCGATGATGAAGCCAGTATCCGCACCGCGGTCGAACAGTGGCTGAGCCTGTCAGGCTTCAGCGTGCAGTTGTTCGCCCGTGCCGAGGAGTGTCTGGCGCAACTGCCTGCGCACTTCCCAGGGGTGATCATCAGCGATGTGCGCATGCCAGGGATGGGCGGTTTGCAGTTACTTGAACAGTTGCACGCCCAAGACCCCGACCTGCCAGTGATACTGCTCACCGGTCACGGTGATGTACCGATGGCGGTGGAAGCCATGCGCAACGGTGCTTATGACTTCTTGGAAAAGCCCTTCACGCCCCAGCACTTGTTGGGCAGCCTGCGCCGCGCCCTGGAAAAGCGCCAGCTGGTGCTGGAGAACCGCCGCCTGCACGAACAGGCCGACCTTAAGGCGCGTTTGGAGGGCACGCTGCTGGGGATGTCACAGGGCCTGCAGCAGCTGCGCCGACAGGTGCTGGACTTGGCCAGCCTGCCGGTCAACGTGTTGATTCGGGGGGAAACCGGCAGCGGCAAAGAGCGCGTGGCGCGCTGCCTGCACGACTTCGGTCCGCGCGCCGACAAGCCGTTCGTGGCGCTCAATTGCGCAGCGATTCCGGAGGCTTTGTTCGAAGCCGAACTGTTTGGCCATGAAAGCGGCGCCTTCACCGGTGCTCAGGGCAAACGCATCGGCAAGCTGGAATATGCCCACGGCGGCACGGTGTTTCTCGACGAAATCGAGAGCATGCCGTTGGCCCAACAGGCCAAGCTGCTGCGGGTGATCCAGGAGCAGAAGCTCGAACGCCTGGGCGCCAACCAAAGCATCACTGTCGATCTGAGAATTATCGCCGCGACCAAACCGGACCTGCTGGAAGAAGCCCGCGCCGGGCGCTTCCGGGAAGACCTGGCGTATCGCTTGAACGTCGCCGAACTGCGCCTGGCACCGCTGCGCGAGCGGCGAGAAGACATCCCGCTGCTGTTCGAGTTTTTCGCCCGCATCACCGCTGAGCGCCTGAACCGCAGCGCACCGCCACTGTCCGGCGCACAGCTGGCGCAATTGTTGGCCCACGATTGGCCGGGCAATGTGCGCGAACTGGCCAATGCTGCAGAACGCCACGCCTTGGGGCTGGGGGCGTCCAGTGCCGAACAGAGCAACGGCGGGCCATCGTTGGTCGAACAGATGGAAGCCTTCGAGGCGCAATGCCTGCGCGCCGCCCTGCGCCAGCATAAGGGTGAGATCAAGGGCGTGATGGAAACCCTGCAACTGCCACGGCGGACGTTGAACGAGAAGATGCAGCGCCATGGGTTGGTTAGAGAAGATTTTATCGAGCGCGAATAGGCGGATTTTTGCCTATTTCGTAATTAGGATGAGCGGATATCCGCTCACCTAAGCCGATTTACCTGAGCAGTGGTGCTGCAGCTCCCGCTTTGTGCGACAACAAGCCGCAGTCACAATCGCGTCGCGCAAGGCCTATGTTTCGCGGTTCCGAGGTTTTGGGGGGACGTAGACAGCGCCAGTCTGCGCCCCCAAATGGATCGTCATGCACCCATCTGGCACACCTTCTGCAAATACCTGTGCAAGCGCATCCCAGCGCGCTCCACAAAAACAACGAGAAGGTTACCTCTGATGGATAACGCCACCTCCCTGCCAACCGGGGCGGCCATAGCGCCTGCCGCGGAAAAAACCACCGCCAGCCGTCTCAAGTCGATTTTCAGCGGCTCGATCGGCAACATGGTCGAGTGGTACGACTGGTACGTCTACGCTGCATTCTCGCTGTACTTCGCCAAGGCTTTCTTCCCTGCTGGCGACACCACCGCACAACTGCTCAACACCGCCGCAATCTTTGCCGTGGGCTTCCTGATGCGCCCAATCGGCGGCTGGCTGATGGGCCTTTATGCCGACCGCAAGGGCCGCAAAGCGGCACTGATGGCCTCGGTCCTGCTGATGTGCGCAGGCTCGCTGGTAATCGCCCTGACCCCGGGCTATGAAACCATCGGCGTTGCTGCCCCGATCCTGCTGGTACTTGCGCGCTTGCTGCAAGGACTGTCGGTGGGCGGTGAATACGGCACCTCGGCCACCTACCTCAGCGAGATGGCCAGCAAGGAGCGTCGTGGCTTCTTCTCCAGCTTCCAGTACGTGACGCTGATCTCTGGCCAGCTCATCGCCCTGGCAGTGCTGATCATTCTGCAGAACACCCTGACCACCGAAGAGCTGTACGCCTGGGGCTGGCGTGTACCGTTCGTGATCGGCGCGCTGTGCGCAGTGGTCGCGCTGTACCTGCGTCGTGGCATGGAAGAGACTGCTTCCTTCACCAAGAAAGAGAAGTCCAAGGAAAGCCTGATGCGCACCCTGATGCGCCATCCCAAGGAGCTGCTGACCGTGGTCGGCTTGACCATGGGCGGTACCCTGGCCTTCTACACCTACACCACCTACATGCAGAAGTACCTGGTCAACACCGTGGGCATGAGCATCAGTGACTCGACCACCATTTCGGCGGCTACGTTGTTCCTGTTCATGTGCCTGCAACCGGTGATTGGCGGCCTGTCCGACAAGATTGGCCGGCGCCCGATCCTGATCGCCTTCGGCGTGCTCGGCACCCTGTTCACCGTACCGATCCTCAGCACCCTGCACACCATCACCACCTGGTGGGGCGCGTTCTTCCTGATCATGGCGGCACTGATCATCGTCAGCGGCTACACCTCGATCAACGCCGTGGTAAAAGCCGAACTGTTCCCTACTGAAATCCGCGCCCTGGGCGTGGGCCTGCCGTACGCACTGACCGTGTCGATCTTCGGCGGCACCGCCGAGTACGTGGCGCTGTGGTTCAAGAGCGTCGGCATGGAGAGTGGTTTCTATTGGTACGTCACCGGCTGCATCGCTTGCTCGCTGCTGGTCTACGCGACCATGAAAGACACCAAGACCCACTCGCGGATCACCACCGACTGATCCTGTTCGGGCTGTAACCAGCAAGGGGCGCACCGCCAGACGGTGCGCCCCTTTTTTATTTTGTGGTCACCCAAGCCCGCGGATGTATCGCTCAAAACGAAGCGCCGGATCAGATAAATCCACAACCGGTGCAGGACAAAGCCACTCATCAGCCGCTTCCTATCCATTTAACCTTTCATTAATTCACAGCCGCCATCCTGGAACGACTGGCGACACATCCTCTTGAACCGTTACCCCTTCATTACTGAAAGCTAATCGGTGTTAGCGGATAGAACGCCCCAAAAACAATCTAATAAATCGATTAGTAACCGTTAATATTTGCGCTTTTTAATCAATTTAATAGGCGTAACATTAAACCCATAGAAACAAACAACCCAACGACTCATCGGAGCAACGACCATGAAAAACAAACTGATCCTGTCCCTGGCTTTCTCTGTACTGGCTACTGGCGCCTTCGCCGAAGACGGCTTTGATCGCACCAATGCGCACAACTTCGCCACTGCTCAAACCCAGTCGGCTACCTACGCAGAAGATGGCTTCGATCGCACCGGCGGCGCACGCTTCGCCGAAGATGGCTTCGATCGCACCGGCGGCGCACGCTTCGCCGAAGATGGCTTCGATCGCACTGGCGGCGCACGCTTCGCCGAAGATGGCTTCGATCGCACCAACGCCCATCGCATCAGCTGATTGCTGATGCTCACACCCAGCCCGGCTTTGGCCGGGCTTAATCATTTCCAGCAAGGCTCAGGCTTGGCACACTAGGCGTCTCGTCCATCCCAGAGGAAGGGCCCCGGCCCTGAGCAGATGTACTACTACGAACCCGCCAAAGGCCACGGCCTGCCCCACGACCCGTTCAACGCCATCGTCGGCCCTCGGCCCATCGGCTGGATCTCTTCGCAAGATCGCGAAGGCCGGCTGAACCTGGCGCCCTACAGCTTCTTCAACGCCTTCAATTACATTCCACCGATCATCGGTTTCTGCAGTGTCGGGCGCAAAGACAGCCTGAACAATATCGAGCAGACCGGCGAATTCGTCTGGAACCTGGCCACCCGGCCACTGGCCGAGCAGATGAACCAAAGCTGCGCGGCAGTTGCTGCGGATGTCGATGAATTCGTTTTGAGTGGTCTGACGCCAACGGCATCACGGCTGGTCGGCGTGCCACGTGTGGGTGAAAGCCCAGTCGCCTTCGAATGCAAGGTCAGCCAGATCGTCCAGCTCAAGCGCGCCGACCAGGAGCTGGTGCCCAGTTGGCTGATCCTCGGTGAAGTAGTGGCGGTGCATATTGCCGAGCATCTGCTCAAAGACGGCATCTACGACACCGCTGCCGGCGAGCCGATCCTGCGCGGCGGCGGCCCGCAGGACTACTTCGAACTGGGCAACCTGTTCAAGATGGGCCGGCCCCAGGTCAACGGCTGATCACCAGATCAGCTCGCCCTCTTCGCTCACCCCTTGCAGGCGTTCGAGCTCGGCGCAGGCGGCCTCATCGGCCGCTATCGCGCCCTTGAACAGTTGGCCATCGAGCACCTTGTGAAAACGCGGGGTGCCCATGCCGTTCAATGCTTTCACGGCAATCGCCGCGTTATAGCCACCACCTTCTACGGGGACCATCGCCGAAACCGCTTCGAAGTGGGGGAACTCTCTACGTGCCATCGTGCAATCCAGTCTGGGTAAAAGTGCGCATTCTAACCCGAGCCCTGGTCACTGAAGGTATGCAGATCGAGGCTGGCGACCACCTGCGCCTGCACCAGCTCACCAAACAGATCGAGATTAGGCGAGGCAAAATAGCCACTCATCGCCTGCTGATCGCGCCAGCTGCCGCTGAGCAGCCACAGGTCGTCATCCGCTTGCGAGCGCTGCACGCTGAAACTCAGGCAGCCGGGCATGCGCAGCGACGGCTCGAGCAGGTCACGCAGGCGCACGCCTAGTTCCGCCGAACGACCGTTGCTGGCACGGATAAAAGCCAAGTGAGTGACCGGTTGGCGTTGGGTCATGAACGATCTCCTTGAAGCGGGACGGACGGAAACACCAGGCTGGCCAGCGTAGGGCCTGGCCCGCGCGCGCCGTTAGGCCATTACTGCACGCCGATTGCCTGATCCTGCCACGTTGCAGGATCAGGCAATCGGCGTGCAGTAATCGACTAGCGCCGCGGCTTGCCCAAACCTATCCTGCTGGTCACCACACAGGATCCCCGTCATGACCACGCCAGCGACCCTCGAACCGACTTTGGAGACCCTGCGCCAGGAGCTCTCCGGGCTGATCCTGCGCCACACCGCCGAGACCAATGGGGTTGAATCGGCGATCGACGGCTTGTTCCTGAGTCGCTATGAGGAGAATGTGCGCGGTATGCCTGCCCTGGCGCAGCCAGCCCTGTGCATCCTTGCCGAGGGTAACAAGACGCTGTTTCTCGGCGATGAACGCTACACCTACGACCCCCTGCACTACATGGTGGTCTCGGTGACCTTGCCAATAACCGGGGCGATGCTCGATGCCTCCCCACAGAACCCCTGCCTGGGTCTGCGCCTGGACATCGACCCGGCCGAAATTAGCCAGCTCATCGCCCAAAGCGGCCCGATGCTGGTGCCCAGCATGGCGTCTGGCCGCGGCCTGTTCGTCGAACGCAGCGACGTGCCCTTGCTCGACGCGCTGCTGCGCCTGGTGCGGCTACTCGACTCGCCGAGAGATATCGCAGTGCTTGCGCCATTGGTTCGTCGCGAGCTGCTGTACCGAGTGTTACGTGGCCCCCAAGGTCATCGCCTGTACGAAATAGCCTTGGCCAACAGCCAGACCCACCGGGTATGCCAGGCCATTGCCTGGCTCAACCAGCATTACCAGCAACCGCTGCGCATCGAGGACCTGGCGCGTGAGGTCAACCTGAGCACCTCGACCCTGCATCACCGTTTCAAGGCCGTGACCTCAATGAGCCCGTTGCAATATCAGAAGCAATTGCGCCTGCAAGAAGCACGGCGGCTGATGCTCAATGATGGGATTGAAGCAGCGGTGGCGGGCTATCGGGTGGGCTACGAGAGCCCGTCGCAGTTCAGCCGCGAGTACAGCCGCCTGTATGGCGCCCCGCCGATCCGGGATGTGGCCAGGCTGAGGGCCAGCGCCAACTGACAACGGTGGCGTAGCACTGTCCTGCTTGCGTCGGTGGCGGCCTCTTCGCGGGCAAGCCCGCTCCCATAAGGACCGCGCTGCTCTATGGCGCAGCGCTGTACCTGTTTCCCCCAAATACTCACTCAAGGCAGACGCTGCTCTGCGGTCCAACGCTGTACCTGTGGGAGCGGGCTTGCCCGCGAACGAGGGCGCAGCCCTCGCAGCGGTCGTCAGCCCTGCACAGCCTGCTGCCACTGCGCCTGATCCACCTGGATCAAGGTCGGCCCCTTACGCTCGACAGCGCTAGCCAACGCCGCCTGCAATTGCGCCACATCCGCCACATCCTCAGCCGCCGCACCCAACGCCCGCGCCACGCCGATAAAGTCAGGCGTATGAATATCCACGCCCACCGGCTCAATCGCCCGATTGACCATGTACTTCTTGATTTCCTCATAGCCCTGGTTATTCCACAGCAGCACGATCAGCGGCACCTGCGCTTCCACCGCGCTGGCCAGCTCTGGCAGGGTGAATTGCAAGCCACCATCGCCGATCAGGCACACGGCAGGCGAGCGCTGGCTGACCTGCTCGGCGCTACCGAGCCAAGCACCCATGGCCGCTGGCAAGGCGTAGCCAAGCGTCCCGTAGCCAGTGGAGGCATTGAACCAGCGGCGCGGCTGATCAAGGTCCAGGGTCAGATTGCCGGTGTACACCGGTTGGGTCGAGTCGCCGACCAGAATCGCACGGGGCAACGTTTGCAGGATCGCCGTCAACAGGCGCGTCTGACTCAGGGTCGGCTGATCCCAACCAGCCGCCAACGCCTGACGCAACTGACCCACCCGGGCCACACCCCACTGTGCCTCAAGCACCGCTGGCGGCTGCGCCTGCAATGCAGCGAGCAACGCCCCTGTCGCTTGTTGGGCGTCGGCCACCAGCGCCAGCTCAGGCAAGTAATTGCGAACGGTCTGGTCCGGGTCGATGTCGATCCGGAGCAGGCTGCCGGGGATCTCGAAGCCGCCCTTGAAGGTCACGTCGTAATCGGTCTCGGCCAGCTCGGTGCCGATTGCCAGCACCACATCGGCCTCGGCCACCAACGCGCGAGTGGCAGGCAGCGATTGGGTCGAGCCGATCTGCAGCGAGTGAGCGGCTGGCAGCAGGCCCTTGGCATTGATGGTCAGCGCCACCGGCGCCTGCAAGTGTTCGGCGAGGGCGGTCAGTTCCACCCCTGCGGCCAGTGCGCCACCGCCAGCGAGGATCAGTGGCCGGCGGGCCTTGGCCAGGCGTTCGGCCATCAGCGCTACTGTCGCAGGCGATGCAGCGGCGCGGCTGGTACGCACCGGACGCCCTGGTAGCAAGTGATCGGCTGGCTCGACCAGCACATCCAGCGGGATCTCGATATGCACCGGACGCGGCCGGCCCCCCTCGAACACCGCGAAGGCCCGCGCCAGCACATGCGGCAGGTCATCTGCACACATCAGGGTATGAGAGAACGCCGCCACCCCGGCAACCAGCGCAGACTGATCAGGCAGCTCGTGCAACTTGCCACGCCCACCACCGAGCGAGTCGCGCGACTGCACGCTGGAGATCACCAGCATCGGGATCGAATCGGCATAGGCCTGGCCCATGGCGGTGGTGATGTTGGTCATGCCAGGGCCGGTGATGATGAAGCACACCCCAGGCTTGGCGCGGGTGCGCGCATAGCCGTCCGCCATGAACCCTGCGCCCTGCTCGTGGCGCGGGGTGATATGGCGGATGGATGAGCCGGCAAGCCCGCGATAGAGTTCCACGGTATGCACGCCGGGGATGCCGAAGACATGGTCCACGCCATAGCCTTCGAGCAGTTTGACCAATACTTCGCCACAGGTTGCCATCGTTCGATACCCAGCTTTTTTGTTGAAATCAGGGGTCATTGGAACCAAGCAGCCGGTATCGCCACAATGCAAAAAAACACATACTAGCCATGTCCTCAGATCATGGCTGACTGCGATGAAACGCCTCCCTCCCCTGCCCGCACTGCACACGTTTTTGGTCACTGCCCAGCACTGCAACTTCACCCGTGCGGCGCAGCACTTGCACATCACTCAAGGTGCGGTCAGTCGGCAGATTGCCGGCCTCGAAGAGCACTTGGGCTACGCGCTGTTCCAACGCCAGGCGCGCGGCCTGAGCCTGACCCGCGAAGGCCAGGACTGGCTGCCGCGAGTGCAGCAGGTGTTTGCCTTGATCGACCAGGGTGTGCGTGAAGTGGGCGGGCGCAGCGCTACGCTGCAACTCAAAGCGCCAACCTGTGTGATGCGCTGGCTGTTGCCGCGCCTGATGGAGTGGCAGGCCCTGCGTCCGGATGTGCCGGTGGAGCTGACCACTACCGTGCAGCATGGGGTGGATTTTCGTCATGAGGGATTCGATGCTGCGGTGGTCTACGGCAGTGCGCCCAACCATGGGCTGCGGGTGCGCAAGCTGTTCGATGAGCAGTTGACCCCGGTGTGTGCACCGTCCTTGCGCAATGCTTCAGTGCCGTTGGCGCGGCTTGAGGATCTGGCTGGGCACATGCTCCTGCACCCTTCGCGCGACGAGCATGACTGGCGACTGTGGTTGCAGGCGGCGGGCGCAGAGTTCGATCTGCACGGCCCGCGCCAGCACTTCGAGACCTTGGACATGGCGATGGCCATGGCCTCGCAGGGCACTGGCGTGGCGATTGGCGACTGGGCGCTGATTGGAGATGACTTGCGCAACGGCAGGTTGTGCATGCCGTTTGGCTTGAAGGTGATGACCGGGAAGGCGTATTACCTGGCAAGCCCAGCCAAGAGCCCCCCTGCGGGGTTGATCGAGTTGCTGGATTGGCTGGAACAACGTGCCAGGTAATGATGCGCTGCTGGATGGCCCGTTATGGGGCCGCTTTGCGGCCCCAGCACTCAGTATCCAACCGTAAACCGCTGCCGCGAATGCGCCGGTTTCTCCAATTCATCAAGCATGGCAATGGCGTAGTCGGCAAAGCTGATCCAGCTCTTGCCATCCGCCCCGATCAGCAGATGATCCTTGCCCAATTGGTAATGCCCACTGCGCTGACCTTCGACAAACTCCGCCGACGGCGACAGGAACGTCCAATCCAGGTTCTGCTCCTGACGCAGCGTTTCAAGAAAACGCACCCCAGCCGACGCCTCAGCCTTGTAAGCCTCTGGGAAATCCGGGCTATCGATCACCCGATGCCCCGACGGCAACAGCAGGCTACCTGCCCCACCCACCACCAACAGGCGCTTGACCCCGGCACGCTTGACCGGCTCGATGATCGCGCGCGGTTCGAGGGTGGAGAAGTGCGCCGCGCTCAGCACCGCGTCAACCCCGGTCACAGCCTGCTGCAACGCTGCGCTGTCCTTGGCATCCAGGGCCTTTACGGTAACGCCCTCGCGCCCTTGCAACGTGGACGGATTACGGGCGATGGCCACGACACTGTGACCACGGCGCAGGGCCTCTTCCAGCAACTGGCTGCCAGCCCGTCCGGTAGCACCGATAATTGCGATCTTGCTCATGGGAAACACTCCATCAGGTTGAAAGGGATTACCACTTCATCTCGCCCTTGGCGACCTTGGCGCTGAGCTCCAACGAGCTTTCGTCGGCAAGGTCTGGGTAACGCGCTTTCATGGCTGCGATCAGCGCGTTGGCATCCTTGGCCTTCGCGGTTTCGCTGTCGAAGGCACGAATGTAGTTGGCAGTGAAGCGGACCGCGTCCAGCGATTGGCTGCTTTTGCCCAGATAGTGACCAGCGATCACCGTGCGCGGAGCCAACTGCTCGATGCGTTGCAGCGTCGCCAGCCAGTCGGCGTGGGATTGCACGGTCTGGGTATCGGCCATCCACACGTGAATATGCTCGGCCACCACCACGCCACCGACCACCGCCTTGATCGACGGGATCCAGACGAAACTGCGATCGGGCTGCGGGCCGTCCAGGCCGATGATCTGCAGCGCCTGCCCTTCCAGCTCAAGGCGGTCGCCTTGCAGCACTTGCGGAACGAGCAGACGCTTGGGCTGATCAGCACCCATCTGCGGCCCCCAATAGGCTAGCTTGGCATCCATGGTCTTGCGGATATGCGCCACGGTGGCGGCAGAGGCCACCACCCGCGCCTTGGGAAAGGCTTCGGTCAGGGTCTGCAGGCCAAAGTAATAGTCCGGGTCGCCATGACTGATGTAGATCATGGTCAAGCGCTTGTCGCTGGCCCGCAGGCGTTGTACCACTTGCTCGGCCTGGGCCTTACCGAACTGAGCGTCGACCAGAATCGCCTCATGCTCGCCACTGACGATCACCGAACTGACGGGAAAGATCGCCTCATGACCTGGGTTATAGACCTCTAGCTGCAAAGGCTCGGCAGCCAGTACGGGGCCTGCGAGTGCTGCGCACGCCAGCAACACGCTGCGCAAGGGGGTAAGAAATGACATTGGCTGATTCTGTGAATGGTCGATGCAGGACAGCTTAGTTGCCCGATCCATTACAAAAAATGCGATCCTGCTACATAGTTTGTTTCCAAAATCGAGCAGATCATGGACCGTCTCAACGCCATGCGCGTGTTTGTCACCGTCGTCGACCTGGGTAGCCAGTCGGCAGCTGCGGATCATCTGCAGATGTCCAGGCCAGTAGTGTCGCGCTATCTGGCAGAACTGGAAGACTGGGTCGGCGCACGCCTGATGCAGCGCACTACGCGCAAACTCAGCCTGACCGCCGCGGGCCAGGAGACGCTGCCGCGCTGCCGGCAAATGCTGGAGTTGGCGGGAGACCTGCAAAGCGCCGTGCGCCAGCCGGACGATGCGCCACGCGGGGAGCTGCGCATTAGCGTCAGTACGTCATTTGGCCAAGCGCAACTGGTCGATGCAGTAGCGGAGTATGTGAGCTTGTTTCCAGGGGTTAAGGTCGAGCTGCAGATGCTCGATCGCACGGTCAATCTGGTCGATGAGCGCATCGATTTGGCGATTCGTACCAGCAACGACCTTGATCCCAACCTGATCGCCCGGCGCCTGACGGTCTGCCGCTCTGTGGTCTGCGCCGCCCCCGCTTACCTGCAAACCCATGGCGTACCGCAACGGGTCGAGGAGTTGAGCCAACACAATTGCCTGACCCATGCGTATTTCGGCCACAGCCTGTGGCATTTCGAAGTGGATGGCCGCCAGCTCGCCGTGCCGGTGCAAGGCAATATCAGCGCCAACGAAGCCATGACCTTGCAGAAAGCCGCGCTGGCCGGCGCAGGCATCGCCATGCTGCCGACTTACCAGGCAGCTTGCGCCCTCAAAAAGGGCGAACTGCTGCGCTTGCTGCCGCAGGCCAAGCCCCGGGAGCTGAACCTGAATGCGGTCTATACCTCGCGCAAGCACATGCCCGCGACCTTGCGCAGCATGCTCGATTTTCTTGCTCAGCGTTTCAAGGATGAGCCGCAGTGGGATAGCGCCATTTAGGCCGCCACTGCCTACAGAGTGATCAGACTGACCTATGCTTGTAGTTACCACCTGTCGCTGTTGAAGGAGGTAAGCTCGATGAGCATAAGAACAAGAAGATGCGCCGTGGCCTTCGCCTTGGTCGCGGTCGCAGGCCTTTATGGCTCGGCCTGCTGGCGAGTCGAACTGCTACGCAACCAGCCCAACTCGGCGGCCAGTTGCGCCCAGGAGCACTGCGTTCCCCACACCGCGACCCTGAGCGCCGTCAGATAAGCCGACGGCAGCCCGCCGTTACTCTTCGACGCTCATGTATTCCTTGGCCCAGCGGATGTAGTCCTCAGGCTGGGTGTAGGTGTGCGAAAGCTCGGTAGCGCTGAGGTTCTCGGACTTGTTCTGCTGGCCACGCTGCAAGCGCAGGCAATCATAGGTCGCCTTGATCGCGGCAAAGTAGGCGGCGTGCCCATCGACCACGATCCGCACCCCCAGGCGCGCCAGGCGCTCGTCGTCACGCAGGTTCGGGTTGCCGTAGCTGACCAGCATCAGCGGCACGCTCAAGTGCTCGGCAATCTGCTCCAGGTGATCGAAGTCCTTCACCCCGACCATGCAGATCGCATCGGCGCCGGCCTTCTGGTAGCTCTGCGTGCGCACGATGATTTCTTCGGTGGTGAGCACCCCGGCGTTGGTGCGGGCGATGATCGACAGCGACGAATCGACCCGTGCCTCGATGGCTGCGCGCACCTTGCCAACACCCTCTTCCACTGAAATCAGGTCAGTCGACTTACGGCCAAACTGTGCTGGCAACAGGGTGTCTTCAATGGTCAGCGCGGCCACACCGGCGCGCTCGAGCTCGATCACCGTGCGCATCACGTTCAGCGCATTGCCATAGCCATGGTCGGCGTCAGCCATCACTGGCAACTGGGCAACACGGCCGATGCGGGTGGCCTGTTCGACGAACTCGCTCAGGGTGATCAGGGCGAAGTCAGGCGCGGCCAGCACCTGCAGCGAAGCGACCGAACCGCCAAGGATGCCCACCTCAAAACCGAGGTCGGCGGCGATGCGTGCGGACATCGGGTCAAAGACCGAGGCGGTGTGATAGCACGAGCCTGAGGCGAGCAGTTTACGGAAGGCAAAACGCAGATCTTGGTGGGAAGCCTTGGGCATGATCACTCCGCAATAACGTTGAAATTGAACTGGCTGACAACCGACCCCGAAATTGGGTCTACCTGACCTGTTCCAACCGTCGCCATCTGGGCGGTCATGCTCGACATGCAGGCAGAGGAATAAAAGGCGTGGGATACAGCGACCGAAAAATCTGCGGCAAAATGATGCACCAAGCTGGTGCAAACCCCTGATTTCAGCCTCTGCGGCCCGGCCACGATATCACGCAGCCATGCACATCCGGGTGAAAGGGCTAATGCCGATCTTGCATAGGGAATGCACATACTACATAGGAAGCTACCTAAGTCAGGTTACACTTGCCCAGCGTGAGCAGCCCGCGACCCGGCTGTTTTCAATTACAAGGTATGACCGTGACCGCCGCCCTGCCCCCCGCCGTCCTGCGCAGTGTCCTCAGCGCCCTGATGCTGGCGATCTTTCTCGGTGCCCTGGACCAGACCATCGTCGCCGTCTCGCTGCCAGCGATCTCGGCGCAGTTCAATGATGTCGGGCTGCTGGCCTGGGTGATTTCTGGCTACATGGTGGCGATGACCGTGGCCGTGCCGATCTACGGCAAACTTGGCGATCTTTATGGCCGTCGGCGGATGATCCTCACCGGCACCGCGCTGTTCACCCTGGCCTCGGTGTTTTGCGCGTTGGCGCAGAACATCGAGCAGCTGGTCTTGGCCAGGGTGCTGCAAGGGGTCGGCGCGGGCGGCATGGTCTCGGTCAGCCAGGCGATCATCGGCGATTACGTGGCACCGCGCGAGCGTGGCCGCTATCAGGGCTACTTCAGCAGCATGTATGCGCTGGCCAGCGTGGCCGGGCCGGTGTTCGGTGGCTGGCTGACCGAGTACCTGTCCTGGCACTGGGTGTTCTGGATCAACCTGCCGCTGGGCCTGGCGGCGCTCTGGGTGATCAATCGCGCCCTGCGCGGCATGCCAGTCAAGCGCCGTGAAGCACAGGTGGATTACCTCGGAGCGGTGCTGCTGATTGTTGGCCTGGGCAGTCTGTTGCTTGGCATTACCCTGGTCGGTCAGGGGCATGCCTGGCTGTCCACGCCAGTGTTGGCGCTGTTCGGCTGCGCCCTGCTGGGGTTGCTGCTGTTCATTGGCCATGAGCGCCGTTGTCCTGAGCCGCTGCTGCCCCTCTCGCTGTTCAGCAATCGGGTCGCCGTGCTGTGCTGGGTGGTGATCTTCTTCGCCAGCTTCCAGTCGATTTCCCTAAGCATGCTGATGCCGCTGCGTTACCAAGGCATTACCGGCGCGGGCGCTGATAGCGCGGCCCTGCACCTGCTGCCATTGGCCATGGGGCTGCCGATGGGGGCGTTTTGCGGCGGCCGGCTGACCAGCCTGACTGGCCGCTACAAGCCGCAGATTCTTGCCGGCGCGGTATTGATGCCGCTGGCGATTTTCGCCATGGCCCTCACCCCGCCGCAGTCGGGGTTACTCAGCGCCGTGTTCATGCTGCTGGTAGGCATTGCCTGCGGTTTGCAGTTTCCGACCTCGCTGGTGGGTACGCAAAGCTCGGTGCAGATCAAGGACATTGGCGTTGCCACCAGCACCACCAATCTGTTCCGCTCGCTGGGCGGCGCGATGGGCGTTGCCTGCATGTCCAGCCTGATGCTGGCACTGCTGCACGATGGCGGGTTTGCGGTGCTGGATAATCCGCTGCTGGGCAGTTTGCAGGCGGGCGATGCCGATCCAGCGACCCAGGCGCGGCTGCTGGAGATGTTCAAGCAGTTGTTGACCGGCAGCGCCGCAGTGGCCGTGTTGGGCTTGATTGCGGCGATCGGTTTGCCGGATCGGCAATTGCGCGGGCATTGAGCTGGCCTTGCAGGACGAGGTGGTTGGACTGACGCTATCGCGGGGCAAGCCCGCTCCCACGCTTCCCAGCAGGGGCCAGCAGCGTGGGAGCGGGCTTGCCCCGCGATAGCGTCAGTTCGACCGATCCATTAACTGTCCCTTAATACAACCGGACAACACTTCCTCACAATCCTTAACAAAGTGTCATTTGCGCATGCCAGGGCTCAAGCGCAGCATATCCAGCCCGGTATCGACCCATTGCTCGGCGTTGGCCAGCAGGTCGAAGCTGTCCGGCAGCAACAACCAGCGGCCAATCAACCCGTCTACATAAGCGAACAGGGCGATGGCGGCACGCTCCACATCCAGATCCGCAGGTAACTGTTCACGGCGTACTGCATTGGCCAACGCGAGGGTGATGCCCTCATGGCAATCAAGGATCGCGCCCTGGCGCTGCTGACGAATTTCACACATTTCATCGGTGAACTCGCACTTGTGATGCAGGATTTCATTGATACGCCGGGTTCGGGCGTCCAGCACCAACTCGGTAAACACCTGCAGCAACAGCTTGCGCATGCAGCCGAGCGGGTCTACTTCATCTTCGCTCTCGCTCGCGCGAGCCAGGTGGTCGTGGGTTTCGTGCAGGCTGTCGAGCAGCGCCTGGACCAACTCCGCCTTGTTGTTGAAGTGCCAGTAGATCGCCCCACGGGTGACCCCCGCAAGCTCTGCGATGTCGGCCAGGGTAGTTCGCGCAACCCCGCGCTTATAGAAGGCCTTTTCCGCGGCCTCGATGATCTGGGCGCGAGTTTCCTGGGCTTCCTCTTTGGTTCGACGGACCATGGCAGCACAACCTCATCAGGGCCCAGCCGCTCACGCGGCAGCTGGGAATCAGGCCGGGGGCACCTCTGCATGGGCGACTCCCGGGGCAATTGAAGGCTCGGTGTGGCAACTGAACACTACCGTATGGTATTTACAAACAGCCATGAATGTAAGTATATTCGTTAGTAAGCTATTAATCCAGCCGATAGCATTTTTCTGACAAGACTCTTCCATTATTCTTGAGCGTCTCCCAGCTCTAGCGACCCGAGGATCCTCATGCAATTCAAGCCAGCCGTCACCGCCCTGGTTTCCGCCGTCGCCCTGGCAACACTGCTAAGTGGCTGTAAGAAAGAAGAGGCGGCACCTGCGCCGCAGGCTCCTCTGGTCGGCGTCGTCACCCTGCAACCACAAGCCTTTACCCTGACCTCGGAACTGCCGGGGCGCACCACTGCGTTCCGCGTTGCCGAAGTTCGGCCCCAGGTCAACGGCATCATTCTCAAGCGCCTGTTCAAAGAAGGCAGCGAGGTCAAGGAAGGTCAGCAGCTGTACCAGATCGACCCCTCTGTGTACGAAGCCAACCTGGCCAACGCCCAGGCCAACTTGCAGGCTACCCGTTCGTTGGCCGAGCGCTACAAGCAGCTGATCGACGAGCAGGCCGTATCCAAACAGGAATACGACGACGCCAATGCCAAACGATTGCAGGCCGAAGCGTCGCTCAAGAGCGCCCAGATCGACCTGCGCTACACCAAGGTGTTGGCGCCAATCAGTGGCCGGATCGGCCGCTCCTCGGTGACCGAAGGCGCCCTGGTGAGCAATGGCCAGACCAACGCCATGGCCACTATCCAGCAGCTCGATCCGATCTACGTCGACGTCACCCAGTCCACGGCCGAACTGCTCAAGCTGCGCCGCGACCTGGAAAGCGGCCAATTGCAGAAGGCCGGGGAAAACGCCGCCAAGGTTCAGCTGATCCTGGAAGATGGCAGCAAGTTCGCCCAGGAAGGCCGCCTGGAGTTCTCCGAAGTGTCGGTCGACGAGACCACCGGTTCCGTGACCCTGCGCGCGGTGTTCCCTAACCCAGAACACACCCTGCTGCCGGGCATGTTCGTCCACGCTCGTCTGCAGGCCGGGGTCAACGCCAACGCCATCCTGGCACCGCAACAAGGCGTAACCCGGGATCTGAAAGGCACGCCAACGGCGATGGTGGTCAACCAGGAGAACAAGGTCGAGCTGCGTCAACTCAAGGCCAGCCGCACCCTGGGCAGCGACTGGCTGATCGAGGAAGGCCTCAACCCAGGCGATCGCCTGATCACCGAAGGCCTGCAATACGTACGCCCTGGCGTCGAGGTCAAAGTCGGCGAAGCCACCAACGTCAAGAAGCCGGGCAATCCTCAGGCCAATGCGGCGAAAGCAGACGGCAAAGCGGAGTAAACCATGTCGAAGTTCTTTATCGATCGCCCGATCTTCGCCTGGGTGATCGCCCTGGTGATCATGCTGGTCGGCGCCTTGTCGATCCTGAAGCTGCCGATCAACCAGTACCCAAGCATCGCGCCGCCGGCCATCGCCATCGCCGTGACCTACCCGGGCGCCTCGGCGCAGACCGTGCAGGACACCGTGGTGCAGGTCATCGAGCAACAGCTCAACGGCATCGACAACCTGCGGTATGTGCAGTCGGAAAGTAACTCCGACGGCAGCATGACCATTACCGCCACCTTCGAGCAGGGCACCAACCCTGATACGGCGCAGGTCCAGGTACAGAACAAGCTGAACCTGGCCACCCCACTGCTGCCACAAGAAGTGCAGCAGCAGGGTATCCGCGTCACCAAGGCAGTGAAAAACTTCCTGATGGTGATCGGCCTGGTGTCCGAAGACGGCAGCATGACCAAGGATGACTTGGCCAACTACATCGTCTCGAACATGCAGGACCCGATCTCGCGTACCGCAGGTGTCGGTGACTTCCAGGTGTTCGGCGCCCAGTACGCCATGCGCATCTGGCTCGATCCAGCCAAGCTGAACAAGTTCCAGCTGACCCCGGTTGACGTGCGCACCGCTGTTACCGCGCAGAACGTCCAGGTGTCCAGCGGCCAGCTCGGCGGCCTGCCAGCCCTGCCGGGTACCCAGCTCAACGCCACCATCATCGGCAAGACCCGCCTGCAAACCGCCGAGCAGTTCGAGAAGATCCTGCTCAAGGTCAACAGCGATGGCTCGCAGGTGCGCCTGGGTGACGTTGCCAAGGTCGGCCTTGGCGGTGAGAACTACGCGGTCAGCGCGCAGTTCAACGGCAAGCCGGCCTCGGGCCTGGCGGTCAAGCTCGCCACCGGCGCCAACGCCCTGGACACTGCCACGGCGCTGCGCAAGACCATCAGCGACCTGGAGCCGTTCTTCCCGCCTGGGATGAAAGCGGTGTTCCCGTATGACACCACGCCCGTGGTCACCGAATCGATCAGCGGGGTAATCCACACCCTGATCGAAGCGGTAGTGCTGGTGTTCCTGGTGATGTACCTGTTCCTGCAGAACTTCCGCGCCACGGTGATTACCACCATGACGGTGCCGGTGGTGTTGCTGGGTACCTTCGGTATCCTCGCCGCCGCAGGGTTCAGCATCAACACCCTGACCATGTTCGCCATGGTCCTGGCCATCGGTCTGTTGGTGGACGACGCCATCGTTGTGGTGGAGAACGTCGAGCGGGTGATGTCCGAAGAGGGCCTGCCGCCCAAAGAAGCCACCAAGCGCTCGATGGAGCAGATCCAGGGTGCGCTGGTCGGTATTGCCCTGGTGTTGTCGGCGGTACTGCTGCCGATGGCGTTCTTCGGCGGCTCCACCGGTGTAATCTACCGGCAGTTCTCGATCACCATCGTGTCGGCCATGGGCCTGTCGGTGCTGGTCGCGTTGATCTTCACCCCGGCCCTGTGCGCGACCATGCTCAAGCCACTGAAAAAGGGTGAGCACCACGTCGCCAAAGGCGGTTTCTTCGGCTGGTTCAACCGCAACTTCGACCGCAGCGTACAAGGCTACGAGCGCAGTGTCGGTGGCATCCTGCGCAACAAGCTGCCGTTCCTGCTGGCCTATGCCCTGATCGTGGTCGGCATGATCTGGCTGTTCATGCGCATCCCTACTGCGTTCCTGCCCGAAGAAGACCAGGGCGTCCTGTTCGCCCAGGTGCAGACCCCGGCCGGTTCCAGTGCCGAGCGCACCCAGGCGGTAGTCGACCAGATGCGTGAGTACCTGCTCAAGGACGAAGCCGACACCGTGTCGTCGGTGTTCACCGTCAACGGCTTCAACTTCGCCGGTCGCGGCCAGAGCTCGGGTATGGCGTTCATCATGCTCAAGCCCTGGGATGAGCGTTCGGCGGAAAACAGCGTGTTCAACCTGGCGACCCGTGCCCAGCAGCACTTCTTCGGCTTCCGTGACGCGATGGTGTTCGCCTTTGCCCCGCCTGCGGTACTGGAGTTGGGTAACGCCACCGGTTTCGACGTGTTCCTGCAGGACCGCGCAGGCCTCGGTCACGAGAAACTGATGGAAGCGCGCAACCAGTTCCTGGCCAAAGCCGCACAGAGCAAGATTCTCTCTGCAGTGCGCCCCAACGGCCTGAACGACGAGCCGCAGTACCAGCTGATCGTCGACGACGAACGCGCCAGCGCCTTGGGCGTGACCATCGCCGACATCAACAACACCCTGTCGATTGCCCTGGGTGGTAGCTACGTCAACGACTTCATCGACCGCGGTCGGGTCAAGAAGGTCTACATCCAGGGCGATGCCAATGCCCGGATGAACCCTGAAGACCTGCAAAAGTGGTACGTACGCAACGCCAAGGGTGAGATGGTGCCGTTCTCCTCCTTCGCCACCGGCGAATGGTCGTACGGCTCGCCGAAGCTGTCGCGCTACAACGGTGTAGAAGCGGTCGAAGTGCTGGGTGCTCCGGCGCCGGGCTACAGTACCGGTGAAGCCATGGCCGAGGTCGAGCGCATCGCCAGCGAGCTGCCAACCGGCATCGGTATGTCGTGGACCGGTATGTCGTACGAGGAAAAACTCTCTGGCTCGCAGATGCCGGCACTGTTCGCCCTGTCGCTGCTGTTCGTGTTCCTCTGCCTGGCAGCGCTGTACGAAAGCTGGTCGATCCCGATCGCGGTGGTGTTGGTCGTGCCGCTGGGGATCATCGGTGCACTGGTTGCCACCAGCATGCGCGGGCTGTCCAACGACGTGTACTTCCTGGTTGGCCTGTTGACCACCATCGGTCTGGCGGCGAAGAACGCGATCTTGATCGTCGAGTTCGCCAAGGAGCTGCATGAACAAGGCAAGAGCCTGTACGACGCAACCATCGAAGCGTGCCGTATGCGTCTGCGCCCGATCATCATGACCTCGCTGGCGTTCATCCTCGGCGTGGTACCGTTGACCATCGCCAGCGGCGCAGGCTCGGGTAGCCAGCATGCCATTGGTACTGGGGTGATCGGCGGCATGATCAGTGCGACCGTGCTGGCCATCTTCTGGGTACCGTTGTTCTTCGTAGCAGTGTCGTCGTTGTTCGGCAGCAAAAAGCCAGAAACCGACGCCACCCCTGAAACTCCACGTTATGAGGCTGGGCAATGACCAAGTCTTTGTTGTCCCTGGCGGTAACCGCCCTGATCCTCAGCGGCTGCTCGCTGATCCCTGATTACCAGACCCCGGACGCACCGGTGGCAACGCAGTGGCCGCAAGGCCCTGCGTATTCGCCAACCGAATCGGCCGATGTCGCCGCCGCTGAACAAGGCTGGCGCCAGTTCTTCCAGGACCCGGCGCTGCAGCAGCTGATCCAGACCTCGCTGGTCAACAACCGCGACCTGCGTGTCGCGGCGTTGAACATCGACGCCTACCGCGCCCAGTACCGCATCCAGCGCGCTGACCTGTTCCCGGCGGTCTCGGCCACCGGTAGCGGCAGCCGTCAGCGCACCCCGGCGAACATGTCGCAGACGGGCGAATCGGGTATCACCAGCCAGTACTCGGCGACCCTCGGCGTCAGCGCCTACGAGCTGGATCTGTTCGGCCGTGTGCGTAGCCTGAGCGAGCAAGCGCTGGAAACTTACCTGTCCAGCGAACAGGCGCGTCGCTCCACGCAGATCGCCCTGGTCGCCAGCGTGGCCAACGCCTACTACACCTGGCAGGCTGACCAAGCCCTGCTCAAGCTGACCGAAGACACCCTCAAGACCTACGAGGAAAGCTACAACCTGACCCGTCGTAGCAACGAAGTGGGGGTCGCCTCGGCACTCGACCTGAGCCAGGCACGCACCGCTGTCGAAGGCGCGCGGGTCAAGCTGTCGCAGTACCAACGCCTGGTCGCCCAGGACCTCAACAGCCTGACCGTGCTGCTCGGCACTGGCGTGCCGGCCAACCTGCCAGCACCGCTCAAGCTCGATGCCGACCAACTGGCCGAAGTGCCCGCCGGCCTGCCGTCGGACCTGCTCACGCGTCGCCCGGATATCCAGGAAGCCGAGCACCTGCTCAAAGCCGCCAACGCCAACATCGGCGCGGCCCGCGCAGCGTTCTTCCCCAGCATCAGCCTGACCGCCAATGCCGGCACCTTGAGCCCGGACATGGACGGGCTGTTCAAAGGAGGGTCGGGGACCTGGCTGTTCCAGCCGCAGATCAACCTGCCGATCTTCAACGCCGGCAGCCTGCGCGCGAGCTTGGATTACTCGAAAATCCAGAAGGACATCAACGTCGCCAAGTACGAAAAAACCATCCAGACCGCCTTCCAGGAAGTCTCCGATGGCCTGGCGGCGCGCAAGACCTTCGAAGAGCAGTTGCAGGCGCAGCGTGATCTGGTCGCGGCCAACCAGGACTACTACCGCCTGGCTGAGCGTCGCTACCGGATCGGTATCGACAGCAACCTGACCTTCCTCGACGCACAGCGCAACCTGTTCAGCGCGCAACAGGCATTGATCAGTGATCGCCTGTCGCAGCTGACCAGCGAGGTCAATCTGTACAAGGCCCTGGGTGGCGGCTGGTATGAGCGTACCGGCCAGGCCAACCAGCAGGCATCGCTGCAAACGCCCAAAGGCTGATTGATCGGTAATGCATCAAGCCCACCTTCACGGTGGGCTTTTTGTTTGTGAGGTCAGTTACCCCGTCATCGCGGGGCAAGCCCGCTCCCACGTTGGTCTGAGCAGAATCCCTTGGCAAGCATGAGCAAGCCCGCTCCCACGCTACCCGAAGGATTCAGTCTGACCAACGTGGGAGCGGGCTTGCCCCGCGAAGAGGCCACCCTGAACAATGAAAAGTAACTGACTGGAACATTCTGTTCGATTATCGCCCAGTACCGCCTGCGACGAATTGCCCCGCCCCTGCTATGCCGCGCACCATCCTCCCCGCAACGTTGCACAAGTTCATCCAACAAGACCCTGTCGCCACTGCAGGCCCGCACCCCGCAGTGCACCGGTTCGCCCAATAAAAACAAGAGATTCACGACAGATGAGCACTTCGCAACCCGCACGCCAGCTGCTGCCCGGCCTGTTGGCCATGTCCTGCGCCCTGCCCGCCTTCGCCGCCGACGGTGGGTTCCTGGAGGACGCCAAGGCCACTCTCAACCTGCGCAACTTCTACATCAACCGCAATTTCGTCGACCCGGCCAACCCCCAGGGCAAGGCCGAAGAATGGACCCAGAGTTTCATCCTCGACGCGCGCTCCGGGTTTACCCAAGGCACCGTTGGCTTTGGCGTGGACATCCTGGGTTTGTATTCGGTGAAGCTCGACGGCGGCAAAGGTACCGCCGGCACCCATCTGCTGCCGGTGCACGATGACGGTCGTCCGGCCGATGATTTCGGCCGCCTGGGCGTGGCCTTCAAGGCCAAGCTGTCGCAGACCGAACTGAAAGTCGGTGAGTGGATGCCCGTGCTGCCGATCCTGCGCTCGGACGACGGCCGCTCGCTGCCGCAAACCTTCCGTGGCGGCCAGATCACCTCGAAAGAGATTGACGGCCTGACCCTGTACGGCGGCCAGTTCCGCGCCAACAGCCCGCGTAATGACGCGAGCATGGAAGACATGTCGCTCAACGGTCGCAGTGCGTTCACCTCCGACCGCTTCAATTTCGCCGGAGGCGAATACACCTTCAACGACAAACGCACCCTGATCGGCCTGTGGGATGCCCGCCTCAAGGACATCTACCGCCAGCAGTATCTGAACCTCAGCCACAGCCAGCCGCTCGGCGAATGGACTCTGGGTGCCAACCTGGGCTACTTCATCGGCAAGGAAGACGGCGCCGAACGCGCAGGTGAGTTGGATAACCGCACCGCCTCAGCCATGCTCTCGGCACGCTACAAAGGCCACACCTTTTACGTCGGCTTGCAGAAAGTCAGCGGCGATGACGCCTGGATGCGGGTCAACGGCACCAGCGGCGGAACCCTGGCCAACGACAGCTACAACTCAAGCTTCGACAACGCCAAGGAGCGCTCCTGGCAGGTGCGCCATGACTTCAACTTCGTCTCGGTGGGCGTACCCGGCCTGACCCTGATGAACCGCTATATCAAGGGTGACAACGTGCACACCAGCACTGTCGACGACGGCAAGGAATGGGCGCGTGAAACCGAGCTGGCGTATGTCGTGCAGTCGGGCACCTTCAAGGACTTGTCGCTGAAATGGCGCAACTCGACCATGCGCCGGGATTACAGCACCAACTCGTTCGATGAAAACCGGGTGATCGTCAGCTATCCGCTGAACCTGCTGTAGTCGGTTGCGGCCTCATCGCTGCGACTCGCCCTGCGATGAGGCCGGCCAATTCAGCAAAGACTATGCTTATAAATTAAGCATATAAAAACAAAACAAAACCATCATTGACGGAATATGTAACAAAAGCTAAAAACGGTACTTCCGCCCGCCGCAGAGCTCGACATGGACCTTCGCCAACTGCGCTACTTCATCGCCCTCACCGAATACCGCAGTTTCGTCCGCGCCGCCGAGGCCATGGGCATCACCCAACCGGCCTTCAGCCGGGCCATCCAGGGCTTGGAGCAAACCTTCGGTTGTTCACTGATAGACCGCGCCAGCAAGGCCCTGCACCCCACCCCTGAAGGCCTGGTGGTGCTGCAACACGCGCGGCGCCTGGTGCAGGGTGCTGCGCAATTGAGCACCGAGGTATTGCAGATGACCAAGCTCGATGCCGGCGAGCTGCATTTTGGCAGCGGCCCGGCGCTGGCCGTCCGCCTGGTCCCCGATGCCCTGCAGCACTTCATCGAGGCCCACCCCGGTATCCGCACCTCGCTGCTGGTCGACAACGCCGAACGCCTCGGCCAAGCCCTACGCCGTGAACAAATCGAATTTTTCGTCGACGACATCCGCCCGTTCGAAGCCGACCCCAATTTCCACACCGAGCCACTCAACCCGCGCCCGGGCCTGTTCTTCTGCCGGCCGGGCCATCCGTTGCTGGCCAAGGACAGCCTGTCGACCAATGATTTGTTCGCCTACCCGCTGGCCAGCGCCCTGCTCGCCCCTGGCGTGCGCAAGCGCCTGGCCAACCTCAGTGGGCGCAGTGACTTCACCCCCCACTTGCAGACCGAGCACCTGGCCGTGCTGCGCAGCGTGGTGCTGGCCAGTGATGCGATCGGCACCGCCAGCGAAGAATCGGTGGCCGACGACTTGAGCAGCGGCCGCCTGGTGCGCCTGCATTGGCGTAATTTGCCACCGGGCCTGGAAGTGCTGAGCGTGCGCTGTGGCGTGGTCAGCCGCAGTGGCTATCGGCTGTCACCGGCCGCGCGGGCGATGATCGAGACCTTGATTGGCCTCGATCAGCGCACTTCGCCGCGCGAGCAGCCGCCACGCACCGCGCCGCGTGCAGGGCATTCGCCACGCTGATGACGAAACATCAGCCGTGCGCGGTTCCGGCGTTGTGACCGGGGGGCTATGCTTGCACACAGTGATCCACTGTCAGCGGTGCAGCCATGGAGGAACAACAATGAAAAGCCTCGTCGAACACCTGAGTCAGTACGCCGCCTACCACCGTGACCCACGCAACATCGCCACCCATTTCGTCGGCATTCCGCTGATCGTTGTGGCCGTGACCATTCTGCTGTCGCGCCCGGGTTGGGACGTCGGCGGGATGTGGCTGTCACCGGCCTTGATCGCAGCGGCGGCCTCAGTGTGGTTCTACCTGCGGCTGGATCTGCGCTTTGGCTTGGTGATGGGGCTGTTGCTGGGGTTGTGCCTGTGGCTGGGGCAGATGCTGGCGCTGCAGAGCACCGGCCTATGGCTGAGCACCGGGCTGGGCGCCTTTGTGCTGGGCTGGATCATCCAGTTTGTCGGGCATTATTACGAGGGGCGTAAACCTGCGTTCGTCGATGACCTGAGCGGGTTGATCATCGGGCCGTTGTTCGTGGTGGCGGAGGCAGCGTTCATGCTCGGGTTGTGCCCGCAGTTGAAAAAAGCCGTGGAAGCCAATGCTGGGCCGGTGGCGATCAGGCACAAGAACGCCGCGGTTTAAGTTCCGCCCTCATCGCGGGGCAAGCCCGCTCCCACGTCCTCAGCCTCACTGAGATGACTGCGTGGGAGCGGGCTTGCCCCGCGATGAAGCCAGCACCCTCAACAACTATTCTTGTAACTGACGCGACTCGACCCCCAACTCATCCCACACCGATTCTGCCAGGTGAAAAGTGGCATTGGCCGCAGGAATCCCGCAATAGATCGCGCTCTGCATCAGCACTTCCTTGATCTCTTCGCGTGTCACGCCATTGTTGGCCGCCGCGCGCAGGTGCAGCTTGAGCTCGTCATTGCGGTTCATGCCGATCAGCATGGCAATGGTGATCAGGCTGCGGGTATGGCGTGGCAACCCAGGGCGGGTCCAGATATCCCCCCAGGCGTGGCGAGTGATCATTTCCTGGAACTCGCCGTTGAACTCATTGAGTTTTTCCAGGCTGCGGTCCACGTGGGCGTCACCGAGCACGGCGCGACGCACCTGCATGCCAGCGTCGTAGCGTTGTTTTTCGTCCATGCTGTTCTCCTCAGCGAGCCTGCAAAAAATCGACGACCCGCGCCGTGAACGGCTCACCGATCTCGACATTGGACAAGTGCGCGGCGTGGAATTCTACGTAGTGCGCGCCCTCGATCGCGTTCTGCATGAAGCGTCCATGCTCCGGGGTGGTGACCACATCGGCAGTACCGGCGACGATCAGGGTCGGCACCTGGATAGCTTTCAGTTGCTCGCGGTAGTCGGCATCGCGCACCGCCGCACAGTTGGCGGCATAGCCTTCGGGCGAGGTTTGCGCCAGCATCTGGGTGATGCGCTGGGCCTGGGCGGCATGGGCCTCGGCGAATGCAGGGGTGAACCAGCGGGCAATGGAGGCATCGCGCAAATCGAGCATGGCCTGGCGGCCACCTTTGAGCACTGTGTCGATGCGGGTATTCCACACCTCATCGCTGCCGATCTTGGCGGCGGTGTTGCACAGGGTCAGGCTGAGCAGGCGTGCCCCCGCGTTGATACCCAGCCACTGGCCGATCAGGCCGCCCATCGACAGGCCGACGAAGTGCACCTTGGCGATGTCCAGTGCGTCCAGCAGCGCCAGCACGTCTGCGCCCAGCTGGGCAATGCTGTACGGGCCGGCGGTGACCAGCGAGCCGCCATGGCCACGGGTGTCGTAACGCAGCACGCGAAAGTGCTTGGACCAGGCCGCTACCTGCGTGTCCCACATGCCAAGGTCAGTCCCCAGCGAGTTGGACAGGACCAGCACCGGGGCATCCTGCGGACCATCGAGTTGGTAATTCAGTACGCCATCGGCCAGTTGCAAATGCGCCACAGCGGTCTCCTTCAGGCAGTCAAACGTTGATGTTCAGCCACGGCGCGCGCCACCCAGACGCGGGCCTGGCCGAGGTAATGAGCAGGGTCGAGCAGGCGGTCGAGCTCCTGCGCGGACAACTCGGCAGTGACCTGCGCCTCGTCACCGAGCACAGCGCGCAGGTGGCGCTGCTCAGCGACGGCGCGCTGGCAGCACTGCTCCAGCAAATGGTGGGCGCGGTCGCGGCCCAGGCGCTGGGCCAGGACGATGCTGACCGCTTCGGCCAACACCAGGCCCTGAGTCAGGTCGAGGTTGCGACGCATGCGTTCGGCATCCACCTGCATCCCCTCGGCGATCACCTGGGCCTGACGCAACGCGCCAGACACCAGGCAGCAGATGTCCGGCAAGGTTTCCCATTCGGCGTGCCACAGGCCGAGGCTGCGCTCGTGCTCTTGGGGCATGGCGGCGAACAGCGTCGACAACAGGCCCGGCACCCGCGTGGCGGCGCCGATCAACACGGCCGCGCCAACCGGATTGCGCTTGTGCGGCATGGTCGAAGAGCCGCCCTTGCCCGGCGCAGAAGGCTCGAACACCTCCCCCGCTTCGGTCTGCATCAGCAAGCTGATGTCACGGCCGAACTTGCCCAGGCTGCCTGCCACCAGCCCCAACACCGAGGCGAACTCCACCAGGCGATCGCGGTGGGTATGCCAGGGTTGCTCAGGCAGGCTCAGCTTGAGCTGCTCGGCCAGCGCCTCGGCCACTGGCAGCGCCTTGCTGCCAAGCGCCGCGAGGCTGCCGGAGGCACCGCCGAATTGCAGGCAGAGCAAGCGCGGGCGCAGCTCTTTGAGGCGCTGGCGGTGGCGGGTCAAGGCGCCGAGTACGCCGGCCAATTTCATCCCCAGGGTCACCGGCGTTGCGTGCTGCAACCAGGTGCGCCCCACCAGTGGCGTGTCAGCGTGTTGCAGGGCCTGGCGGGCCAGGGTATCGGCCAACTTGGCCAGATCGGCTTCGATCAGCTCGAGCGCATCGCGCAGTTGCAGCACCAGCCCGCTGTCCATGGCGTCCTGGCTGGTCGCGCCTAGGTGCACGTAGCGCTCGGCGTCCGGTACGCCGCTGGCGACCACCTTGCCCAGCGCCTTGACCAGGGGAATCGCCGAGTTACCTGCCGTGGCGATGGCATCGGCCAGGGCGCGGGCGTCATAGCGCTCGGCCTTGCACGCCGCCTCGATCGCCGGCACCGCAGTGTGCGGCACCAGCCCGGCAGCCGCTTCAGCCCGCGCCAGGGCGGCTTCGAAGTCGAGCATGCCTTGCAGGCGGCCACGGTCGGAGAAAATCTCGCGCATGGCCGGTGCAGTGAAGTAGGCGTCGAACAGCTGGTTGTCCGCTCGGTGGGTCATCGCGAGTCCTTAGTGATCATGGTGCAGGTACGCCGCTTGCTTGGGCAGGCGCAGGCTGAACAGGAAGGCCACCGCCATCATGGCGGTCACGTACCAGTAGAAGGTGTTCTCCATCCCCAGGGTTTTCAAGCCCAATGCGACATATTCGGCCGAACCGCCGAACACCGCGTTAGCCACGGCATAGGCCAGGCCCACGCCCAGGGCGCGCACTTGCGGCGGGAACATCTCGGCCTTCACCAGGCCGCTGATGGAGGTGTAGAAACTGACGATACACAACGCCAGGGTAATCAGCACGAAGGCCATGAATGGACTGGTTACCGTCTTCAGCGCCATCAGCAGCGGCACGGTGAAGACAGTGCCCAAAGCGCCGAACAGGAGCATCGAGTTACGCCGGCCGATGCGGTCGGAGAGCATGCCGAACAACGGCTGCAGGATCATGAACAGGAACAGCGCGCCGGTCATGACGAAACTGGCGTCCTTGGCGGGCATCCCGGCGGTGTTGACCAGGTACTTCTGCATGTAGGTGGTGAAGGTGTAGAAGATCAGCGATCCGCCAGCGGTGTAGCCCAGGACGGTGATGAACGCCGCAGCGTGGTTGCGGAACAAGCCGCTGACACTGCCGGCGTCTTTGTCCTGGCGGGTTTCGGCGCTGCTGGTTTCTTTCAGCGAACGGCGCAGCATCAGCGAGATCAGGGCAGCGACGGCACCCACCACGAACGGAATGCGCCAGCCCCAGGCACGCAGTTCTTCTTCGCTGAGCAACTGCTGCAGGATCACCACCACCAACACCGCCAGCAACTGGCCGCCGATCAGGGTGACGTACTGGAACGAGGCGAAGAAACCGCGCTGGCCGCGCAAGGCGACTTCACTCATGTAGGTAGCGGTGGTGCCGTATTCGCCACCCACCGACAGGCCCTGGATCAGGCGCGCCAACAGCAGCAGCGCCGGCGCCCAGGCACCGATGCTGGAGTAGGTCGGCAGGCAGGCGATGATCAGCGAGCCGAAGCACATCATCAGCACCGAGACCATCAGCGAATTCTTGCGCCCATGACGGTCAGCCAGGCGACCGAAGATCCAGCCACCGATGGGGCGCATCAAGAAGCCCGCGGCGAATACGCCTGCGGTATTGAGCAATTGCACGGTCGGGTTGTCGGAGGGAAAGAACGCCGGGGCGAAATAGATGGCGCAGAAGGCGTAGACGTAGAAGTCGAACCATTCCACCAGGTTGCCTGAGGAGGCACCGACGATAGCGAAGATGCGCTTGGAGCGTTCTTCGCCGGTGTAATAGGTTGAGGTCATGGTGGTTTTACTCCTGGAGGGTCACTGAGAGTCTAGACATACCCAGTTACACTCTCGTTCCGCTACCCGGCCATGGTCGGGTTTTGTACTGCTCAAACAAGCCCCATCGCGGGGCAAGCCCGCTCCCACGGGATAGTCGTGGTTCCCGTGGGAGCGGGCTTGTCCCGCGATGAGGCCAGAGCTGCTCAAACCCGCTCTATGGCCAGCGCCAGCCCTTGGC